>NZ_CAUPYC010000007.1:0-116856 GCF_963515335.1 uncultured Paenibacillus sp.
CGGCGCTTCATTTGGGCTTCTTTGTACTGCGCAAGATCGATCGCCGTCTTGTGCTTGATTTGCTTGATGAAATAAGAAAAATCCGCGTCTTCCATTCCGTATTTTCCCTCCGAATGCTCTACGATGGGACAGCCCGTACAGGCGGTTAAATCCAGCGCTGCGTCGATTGCTCGTACTCCACAAGCTCCTCGGGCTTGAAAAAGAGGCCGATTTCACGCGCCGCGTTCCCGGGAGAATCCGAGCCGTGAATCAGGTTGAAATTGGCATGCACCGCATAATCCGAGCGGATCGTGCCCGGCGCCGCTTCCAGCGCATTCGTCTTGCCGATCAGCGCGCGCGTCAGCGCGATCACGTTATCGCCCTGCCATACCATCGCAAACACCGGGCTCGACGTAATGAACTCGATAAGCGGCGGATAGAAAGGCTTGCCCTTGTGCTCCTCATAATGGCGCTCCGCCAGCGCGGCGTCGACCTTCATGAACTTGGCCGCCACGAGCTGCAGCCCCTTCCGCTCGAGACGGGCCACGATCTCGCCGATCAGTCCGCGCTGTACCCCGTCCGGCTTAATCATCAGAAACGTTCTCTCCAACCTTATCCCTCCGCTCGATCTCCGCATCAATAATTGCGTTCCCCGACGAACGCCGCAATATCCTTCAAGCTTTTCTTCGCCGGAATGTCCGGCAATCCTTCCAGCGCCGCGATCGCTTTGTCGATGTACCGCCCCGCCATCCGCTCCGCCTCGCCGATCCCGCGGCTGCCGCGGATCAGCTCGATGGCGGGACCGCAATCCGTCTGTCCGTCCGCTTCGCGGATCTGCGCGATCTTGTCCAGAAGCGGGCCGCGGATAGCCGGCTCGCGCAGCGCGAGCAGAACCGGAAGCGTGATATTGCCCTGGCGGATATCCGAGCCCGGCGGTTTTCCGATCTGTTTCGCCGTGCCGAGCAGATCGAGCAGGTCGTCGCGGATCTGGAACGCCATCCCGACGTTGTAGCCGAACCGGTACAGCCGGTTCGACGTCCCGTCGTCGGTGCCGGCCGCCATTGCGCCGAGGCGGCAGCTGATCGCGATCAGCAAGGCCGTTTTGCGCCTGATCCGAAGCAGGTAGTTGCGCACCGTCTGTTCCGTGTTGAAGAAATCGCGGATCTGCTCCATCTCGCCGATGCACATTTCCACCATCGCTTTGGAGAGCACCTGGTGCAGCGCCGGATTGTTAAGCTCCGTTACGATCGTCAGCGCTTTGGCATAGATGTAATCGCCGGTGTACATCGCGATCCGGTTATCCCACTTCGACTTGACGGTCAACTGACCGCGCCGCGTGTCCGCGTCGTCGATCACATCGTCGTGCACGAGCGTCGCCATATGGATCAGCTCAAGCGGCACCGCCACCTTCTGCAGCACATTCAGGTCGTAATGGCCGAATTTGCCCGCAAGCAGGACGATGACCGGGCGGATCCGTTTGCCTCCCGCTTTCAGCAGATGAAGCGAGGCTTCGCTAAGCAGCGCATGATCGGTCGTCACGCTGAGCTCGAGCTCTTTCTCAATCTTATTCAAATCGCCTTTCATTCTGGCGTAAATATCAAGAAGTTTCATTCGTTCACCTGCGCCACAGATTGGTCTGGCCAAAATTGCAGGCCGCCTGCCCGTCCAAGCAGTCCGAGACGGGCGGCGTAGCGGAAATACAGCATCAAGCCTTCCCGCTCGTCCGGCCCGAAGCCGTAGCGCAGGCCATTAAAATACGCCTCCCAATACCCGCTCTGCCCGCCCAAGCGCCGGACGGCTTTGGAGGCCAGGCGGCCGATGTCCCGAAGCCCCCGCCGTTTGCTTTCCAGCAGCGCCTTGTAAATATCCGATACGGTCTTCGGCGCGCGCAGCGCCGTTTCCTTGCGCACCGCGATAACGGCGAACGTCATCGTCAGTCCGGTCCAGTCCTTCCATAAACGGCCGACGTCCAGCACCTCGCAGCCGTGGTCGGTGCGCCACGAGCCCTGTATCGCGTGGTCGCCGATCAGAAGCGCGGCGTCGGCTTCCTCCAGCATGGCGTCCAGATCGGGCTCCATCGTTATGTATCGCGGCTCGGCGCCGAAGCGGCCCTGCAGAATGATTTTCAGCAGATTGACCGAGGTCGCGGAGGTGGATGTAACCGCCACGGTACCTTTCAGCACGTCGTCCAGCGGGTTTTTGAGAAACAGCAGGATGGAGCGGACTTCGCCGTCCGCGCTGACCGACAAATCCGGCAGAAGAACGAACTGCTCCGCCCGCCTCCCGTAAGCGAACGACGAGACAGAGGCGATGTCGACGTTTCCTTCGGTAAGCGCTCCGTTCAGTACGGACGGCATGCCGACGACGATGTCCACGCCGGTCAGGTCCCGCTCGGCCCGCACCTCGTCAAAGTGCTCGAAAATCGGCCAAACATTGGCATAATCAATGCGTCCGACCGTGATCGGGCGATTACTGCCCATTCCCGTCATCTCCCCATCTTCTGTACAAGTCATGATTGAGCGGCATCGCATCCAACACTTTACCGACCATAAAGTCGATCATCTCCCGCATCGATTGCGGACGGTAGTAAAAAGCCGGCATCGCGGGAATGATCCGCACGCCCAGGCGGGCGAGCTTCAGCATATTTTCCAGATGAATGGCGTGGAGCGGCGTTTCCCTCGGGACGAGCAGCAGCTTCCGCCCTTCCTTCAGCATCACGTCCGCCGCGCGCGTCATCAAATTGTCCGACGAGCCGTGCGCAATCGCCGACAGCGTGCCCATCGAGCACGGCATCACGATCATGCCTTCGACGCGGAACGAGCCGCTCGCTATGGTCGCGCCGATGTCGGCGACCGGGTGGTAAAGGAGCCGCCCCTGCTCCAGCGCGGGCCCGAAGCATTCGGCCAGCGCCGCCTGACGCCTTGACGACTCCCAGCCCGCCTCTTCCTTCAGCACCCGCCACCCGGCCTCCGTGACGATCAGATGGACCTGCACGCCGGCCTCCAGCAGCGCTTCGCATAGCCGGACGCCGTACACCGAGCCGCTTGCGCCCGTAATGCCGACGACCCAGCGCCGGCTCCCGCCGCCGGCAGATCGGTTCTCGGTTACCATCGGTGAAGCACCACCAGGTCGAACAGGGTGAAGACGAACAGCAGCACGCTGAGCGTGCCGTTCATCGTAAAGAAAGCCGTATTCAACCGGCTCAGGTCGTTAGGCTTGACGAGCAGATGCTGATAGATCAAAATCGCGATGGCGGCAACCGTGCCGACGAGGTATCCCCAGCTAAGGTCGGTCATCCAGAACAGCGCCACGAAGCCCGCGGCCGGCACGGCATGGAACGCGCGCGCAATCCAGAGCGCGTTGCGCAGACCGAAGCGGGCCGGAATGGAATGAAGCTTCTCATGCCGGTCGAATTCGTAATCCTGGCAAGCGTACACGACGTCGAAGCCGGCCGTCCAGAACGCGACGGAAACATACAGCAAGTAGGCCGGCCAACCGGCGGTGCCGGTGACGGCCACCCAGCCCCCGAGCGGCGCCAGGGCGATCGTAAGGCCGAGAACGACGTGGCAAAGCCAGGTAAAGCGTTTGGTATAAGAATAGATGACGAGCATGAATACGGCGACCGGAAGCAGCTTTACCGCGATCGGTTCCAGACGGAACGAGGCCGCTGCCAGCAGCAGGAAGGAAATCGCGATGAACAGAATCACTTCTGTGGAGCCGAGCAGACCGGCGGGCAACGCCCGCTTCTCGGTGCGCGGATTGCGCGCGTCGATCGCTTTATCGATCAGTCTGTTGAGCCCCATGGCCGCGCTTCTGGCACCGACCATCGCCACGATCACCCAGAACATTTCGCTCCATCCCGGAAGCCGAGCCTGCTCGACAACGGCGCCGAGAATGGCCCCGACGAACGCGAACGGAAGCGCGAACAGCGTATGCTCGAACTTGATCATTTCAAGAAAAATCCGAATTTTGCGGATCATGCGCCGTTGCTCCCTTTCGTACCGATGTGGAGCGCGGCGATGCCGCCCGTCAGCCCGTAATCCTCCACGTCCTGCAGCCCGGTCTCGCGGAAGATGCTCGCCAGCTCCTTGCGGCCGGGGAACGCGACAAGCGATTCCGGCAGCCATTTATACTGCTCGTACCGCCCGGCGACAAGCTTGCCGAGGACGGGCAGAAATCGGTTAAAATAAAAGGAATAGACCGCTTTGAGCGGCTGCCGGGTCGGCTTCGAAAGCTCAAGGCAGACGACCTTGCCGCCGGGCTTGACGACCCTCCGCATCTCCCGCAGCACCTGCCGGATATCCGGCACGTTGCGCAGTCCGAATCCGATCGTCGCGTAATCGAACGTATCTTCTTCGTAAGGCAGCGCCATCGCGTTGCCCTGCACGAGGTCGATCCGGCCGCCAAGCCCCAGCTTGTCCACCTTGGCCCGGCCGTGGTCCAGCATGTTCCGGCTGAAATCCAGCCCGACAACCTTGCCCGTTCCGCTCGCCTGCGCGATCGCGACGGTCCAGTCGCCGGTGCCGCAGCACAGATCGATCGCCGTATCCCCGGAACCGACGTTCATTTTCCGCATTGTAAATTTGCGCCATGCCTTGTGCCTGCGGAAGCTGAGCACGTCGTTCATCATATCATATTTCGGCGCAATGCTTTCAAAAACGGAATGAACGAACCGCTCTTTCGATTTTGCGTCCAACCCCGTCACCCCATCTCGTTGTATATCGCTTGCTGCGCGGCGAAAGGCCGGAGAAAACGCTCGCCGATTCCCGCCAGCTCGGATGCCAGCTTGTCGGATTCGAGCCCTGCGGCGATCGACTGGACATGCTGAACCGACTGGCGCAGCTTGTCGTGCAGTTGGCTCCGTATATCGTATTTGGCGACGAGCGAGCTGACGACTCCTTCCTCTCGCGCCCGCTCCGCCAGCCATTTCCTGTCGGCATCCGTTCCTTCCTGCATCACATGCCAATACCCCCAGCTGCGCTCGAACCGTCCGGGAGACTCCATCCGGTCCAGCTCATGCGCGACGACCTCGCAGCGGCTTAAACCTCTCAACAGCTCCGGCCACAGCCGGGAAGCCCGTCCTTCCAGAAGAGCGCCGAACAGCTCGAACAGGCCGGTCTTCATATCCGTGCACATGCCGATGTACTCGTCGGCCGTTACCTTAAGCTGCTTCATCCGCATATACAAATTCAGCTTGACCCGGTTCACTTCGCATATTGCGCCGCTGATTTTGCGGATCATGTCGATTTGGCCCGCCTGGGACAGCAAATGGTAAAAGCGGCTGCTGAAATAATCGCCGGCCAGCACCTTCAATTGGCGCTCGCGCATGCCGGCCTCCGGCCGTTTCTCCCGATCGTCGTCGATCGTGTCGTGCGTATCGAGCCCAAGCTGGACCAGCGACACGACAAGCGCGTACAGCTCGCTCAGCTGGGCGGAATGGCGTCCGTTTGCAAGAAACGCGAACAGCAGACGAGCCCTGGAGTCCGGAAACTCGGGCAGGTCCGTATGCGTTTGGATCATGTCGTATTCGACGTATTTTTTCGCCATCTCAGGTATGCGGTACGATTTCATCGATCCAGCCTCCGGGCATTGCAGTACGAATCTTGCTGCAACTCTATAATCCAAATTATTATATCACAACTGTGCAAGTGAAGCATACCCGGCAGGGCTTTTCAAACGGGAGCGATTTTGTCAGTCGCCGTACCCGGCGCCCGGCGGCCCGAACCGTTCCGTCCAATCGGCCGTGTGGGACAGGCGAAGCCGCTGGCGCCAGGCGATGTCGCCGAGCAAATCGGCCGCCTCGAGCGTGCCCGCGCCGGCCGACAGCCATCCGTCGTTACGGCGGACGTCCGCCGCCAGAAGCAGCCCGTAGTCCTCCTGTCCGTCCGTCCGCACACTGTCCCCCCTCGCTTCCACAAACCGCACAAGCAGCCGGTCCACGTTGCCGGTCCGGTAAAACGACAGCTTGACAAGCTTCTTCAAATCTTCAAGCAGCGCATCCGGCTCCGCGGTTTCCGGCCTGACGACGAAGTCGATCGACAGAGCCGCCCCTTTTATGAACGTCCGCTTGATCGGCTCCGAAAACGATTGCGCGATGAGCGCGTCCACCAGGTTCTCGTCGCTCAGCTTGGTCAACCGGTCCGGCCGAAAAACGGCCACCTCATCCGCACGGTTCGGCAAAGCGCCGCCGTGGGGCAGAAGCAGGGCGGCGAACCCCGCAATGACCGCGACGGCCCCGGCCGCCGCAAAAGCTTTGATCGTTCTCATATCGTCACCCCGTCCGCGTTAACAGTTTCGGCCTCCGCATGCAGGTCTCATACCGTATTGTACATACAAAAAAAGCAGGCTATGCCTGCTTTCCCGCAAAACGTATAGGGACGGCGGCGCGGGCCTAGTTATCCGTCTCCAGCATGCCGTATTTCGTCATGACGACCGCCTTGCCGCGAATCTTGATGGCCGAGGTGTGATTGGTGAATTGCGCGATCAGGATTTCGCCCTTGTCCAGCTTCTCCGTATGGTGGAACTTCGTATCCTGTCCCCGGGTAAGGCCGATCACCTGCACGCCCTGGTCTTTGGCCTTGACCACAATGTATTCGCCTTGAGTCGGATTCTGCTCCATGGTAACTCCCCTTCAAGAAACGATTTCCCCCGAAAATATAAAAACTGCCTCCTACATGCCGGCCAGGAAAGCAGCTCGCTCTCTTAAAATAAATGGTCGGGTGTACCGGATTTGAACTGGCGACCTCTACCACCCCAAGGTAGCGCTCTACCAAGCTGAGCTAACACCCGACAAATGCAAAATTGATTCTATCCAATTTCCGGGTCCTTGTCAATAGCGTTCCGGCGCCTTCCCGCGGCAAATAAAAACGCCCGAATGGAAGCCACCCGGACGTCTGCGCGCAATGCGATTCTGTTAGTTGCCGACAAGATCCTTCAGCGATTTGCCCGGCTTGAAGGCCGGCGTCTTGCTTGCCGCGATCTCGATCTCCTGGCCCGTTTGCGGGTTGCGGCCTTTGCGGGCGGAACGCTCGCGGACTTCAAAGTTCCCGAAACCTACGAGTTGAACCTTCTCGCCGCCTTGCAGCGCTTCGGAAATCGCGTCGAATACGGCGTCGACCGCTTTCGTCGCATCCTTCTTCGACAATTCCGTCAAATCGGATACTTTGGCAATCAATTCCGTTTTGTTCATAGCTTTCACCTCCCCTGGTGGCGATCAGTCTCATTCGTTATCATTCTGTTTAACCGAAACCTGCAAAAATATACCTAAAGCCGAACAATTTTTATAGTAATACAGCCGTTTCGGAATTTCAAGTAGAATCGAAGGCGCGTCCGCGAAAAAACGCAACAAGGAAAGGCGCGCAGGCGCGCGCCTTTCCGGATACGTCGTTCCTATAAGATGATCGCGATCAGCCCGCCGGAACCTTCGTTGATGATGCGGCCGAGCGTCTCCTGCAGCTTGTAGCGGGCATTGTCGGGCATCATCGCAATCTTGCCCTGAATGCCTTCGCGCACGATCGAATGGAGCGAACGGCCGAAAATATCGGACTCCCATATCTTGATAGGGTCGTTCTCAAAATCCTGCATCAGGTACCGGACGAGCTCCTCGCTTTGCTTCTCCGTGCCGATGATCGGCGCGAATTCGGATTCGACATCGACGCGGATCATATGGATCGACGGCGCCGTCGCTTTCAGCCTGACGCCGAAGCGGGAGCCTTGCCGGATGAGCTCCGGCTCGTCGAGGGCCATCTCGGACAGCGTCGGCGCCGCGATGCCGTAGCCGGCCGTTTTGACCATCTCGAGCGCCTCCGCGAAACGGTCGTACTCGCGCTTGGCGTGCGAGAACTCCTGCATCAGCTGCAGCAAATGGTCCTTGCCGCGAATCTCGGTGCCCACAACCTCCATGAGAATCCGATCGTATAGCTCATCCGGCGCGAACAGATCGATTTCCGCCACGCCCTGGCCCATATTCATGCCGCTCAGGCCGGCCCGTGCGATGAAATCGTATCCCATGAACTGCTCGACGACCCGGTCGACGTCCCGCAGCCGGCGAATATCCTGCACCGTGTCGCGCACCGAGTTCTCGTAGCTTCTGCGCAGCCAATGCTGCTCGTTGAGCACCATGACCCAGCTCGGCAGGTTGACGTTCACTTCATGCACGGGGAATTCGTACAGCACCTCGCGAAGGACGGACATGACCTCGTCCTCCCCCATCGTCGCCACGCTCATGGTCATAACCGGTATATCGTATTTGGCCTGAAGCTCGCTGCGCAGCTGAAGCGCCTCTTCGCTGCGCGGACGCGTCGAGTTGACGATCAGCACGAACGGCTTGCCGACTTCCTTCAGCTCGCCGATCACCCGTTCCTCGGCCACCACGTAAGAGCTCCGCGGAATTTCCGCAATCGAGCCGTCCGTCGTGACGACGACGCCGAGCGTCGAGTGCTCCTGAATCACTTTGCGGGTTCCGATCTCCGCCGCTTCCTGGAACGGAATCGGCTCCTCGAACCAGGGAGTGGAGATCATGCGCGGGCCGTTCTCGTCTTCATAGCCTTTGGCGCCCTCCACGGCGTAGCCGACGCAGTCGACAAGACGCACATTCACGTCAAGCCCTTCGGAGACGCGCACTTGCACAGCCTGGTTCGGCACGAATTTCGGTTCGGTCGTCATGATCGTTTTGCCGGCGGCGCTTTGCGGCAGCTCGTCGACGGCTCGTACGCGGTCGGATTCGCTCGTGATGTTGGGCAGGACGACCGTCTCCATGAACCGCTTGATAAAGGTCGATTTGCCCGTGCGGACCGCTCCGACGACGCCGAGGTAAATATCCCCGCCGGTCCGTTCGGCGATGTCCTTGAAAATGTCCACTTTTTCCACTGAATATCCCCTCCAAACATATTTCCGCGAACTGAACGTCCGCACGAGGACCGGCCGACGCCTTGCCGGACTTCTACCAGTTGCAATCTAGTACAACCGTCTGGACTAGTAACATCATATGGCCGTCCCGTCCGATTTATGACCGGGCGCCGCACGAATCTTTCACGGCCCGCGGCTGCCCGCGCCCTCCATGAATGGATATATGACGGGAGCCGCCGCGCTAGAACATCTCTCCTTCGAAAAACAAAAACGCGCATCGCCCGAAAGCGAAACGCGGTTGGACAGCGTGCGGTTGCTATGGCAGGGGAACGGGAAGCCGCGCTTCCGGATCGCCGTTCACCAAGTAGTAGGCGGGCGACTTGACGGGCACGAAATCGGATTTCGCAACGAGCAGCCCGCGCAGGTCGTAGTCCGGTCCGGGCGGCGTTCCGCCTTGCTGCTCGACCGCTTTGCGGACGTCGATGCCGTAATCGGCGAAAACGGTTCCGCCCTCGTGCACGATGACGTTCATCGGCTGCCTGCTGTAAACGCTGCGTATGTCGAGCTTGACGCCTTTGAGCTTGTCGTAGTCAAGATAGCGGAAAGACGGATACGCTTGTTCGCCGACAGGAAGCCGGCCGCCGTTCGCCTTCTTATAAGCGTCGACGCGACGCTGCAAATCGTTGATTTGCTGATAGACGACCACGCTCATCAGCTTGACGGTCGGATCGCTCTCCTCGTTCTGGATCAGAAAGTAATAGCTGCCGCCTTTCTCGAACGCGGCCGCCGGAATTTCGCCGATATAATTCATTCGCCGCAGCTTGGGCAAGTCGACGATGAACTTCTCGTATCTGGGCGTCGTTTCCTCGGCGTTCTTGATGGGCAGCAGGCCGTTATCCGCCTGAAACTGGTCGATCGCCTGCTGCAAATTCCGAATCGCCTCCTTCGGAGGCAGCTGATTTTGCGCCAGGCGGTCCTGCGGGTACAGGCAGCCCGGCAATGCCGCCGCCAGCGCCAGCGCAAGCAAAACTTTCACCGTTCCGTTCCGATGCCCCATGCGTTCTCCCCTCCAACGTTACCAAAGATCGTCTTCCTCCGCCTGCTTCGCCAGCAAACGCCGCACGGTCGATTTGAGCGGATTCTCGGGCACTTCGACCGACGCGCTGCCGGTCACCTTCGCCTGGCAGGCGAGCCGCACGCCCTGCTCCGCCAATCCGGCGAGCTTACGTCGTTCCTGCTCGCCGCTCGCCGACAATCCGCCTTCGGACAGCTGCGTGACCTTGCACATCAGGCAGCCCATTTTACCGCCGCAGCGGGTTTTGATCGGGACGCCGGCGCGCCGCGCCGCTTCCAGCACGCTGGTGCCGTGCGGCACCGATACGGTTCTGCCTTCGGGCATAAATGTAATGACGCGCTTCACCGGCCGTCCCCCTTTCGCGACCGCAAACGGGCGTGAACGTCCGCCGCCGCCTCGGCCGTCAGGCGGTTCGCGGCTTCAAGCCTGCGCAGCGCCGGCTCGTGCCGTTCGGGATTTGCCGCCATAGCGTTCGCCACGAGATCGAACCGGTCCGCGCGGCCGCGCAGCCGGTTGAACCAAAGCTCATGCGCAAGCGGAACGAGCGGCACACGGAGAGGCGAGCCTTCCGGCCCGGCCAGTTCCAGCCACTCCGCATCCTTCAGCAAGCCGTCCGACACCTTGACCTCATAGCGGCCCTCGCCCGCCGAAACGACAAAGCCGCCTACCAATTCGACCGCGACGCCCGCGATCTCATAGCGGCTTAACAGGGACTCATAGATGCCCGCAACGCTTCGCGCGGGCTTGTCCGCCGAATACGGCGAGAGCCGCTCATGAATAAGCGCGCAATCCCCCACATCGGCATACACGTCCAAATCGCGCGGCGGGCTCGGCAGCTCGAGGCCGCGCAGCATCAGGCCGGCACTGCCCCCCACGACCCAATCCGCTCCCGAATCCGCCAGCCGGCCGGCCATCACGCCGAGCGCCCGTTCAATTGCATGGCTCTGCGCCATCGCATCCACTTCCGTTCTTCCTAGAAATAAAACCGGTTAACCGCGCGGATTCTGCCCGCTCCCGCTTTGACGACCGCCTGGCAGCCCAGCCGGTAGCCTTGTTCCAGTTCCTCGGGCTCTAGCCTGTCCCATTCGGCGTCCGTCACATCCTCAAGAAATGCCGCGCCCTCTTCGACGAGCGTGCGGCAGCGGGCACAGGTTCCCCGGGTGCACGAGAACCCCCAGTCGACGCCCGCCTTCATCGCCAAATCCAATATCGTAAAGCCCGATTCCGCCTCTACCTCCGCCGATTTCGTCCGGCCCTTCAGCAGCAGCATGCCGTTCCACCCCGCTATAGATTGTTGTTGCCCGGCTTACACGATCGAGATCAATCCGAAAATAAAACCGACGATCAGCAAACAGAAAGCCGCCAGCGACAGCACAAACCGAAGAAAGCCCTTCGTCTTGGCTCTCGCAACCGTGATCAGCACGGCCGAAACGGCCATTAACCCGATGCCGACGAGCGACACCCACATTTTTGTCATTGCATCCATTCCGAACACCAGCCCCGACACAAACTATGATCATACTCCAAATAAAGACCGCCCTGCAACTATGTATCAAATTATATCACGGCCGCGGCGTTCGCGACAAAAGCCGGCCGGGCGCTGCGCGTCGGCATACGGCCCGGCCGGCTCCGAGCCTCCGGCGTTCGTCACTTCTTAAGCATCATCTTCACGAGCGACTCCAGGTTGGCAAGGTTCATTCCGCTCTTTTTGACCGCACCGACGATATCGCCCACCGTTTCTTCCGACACCGGCACGTTGGCCATCTTGGAAACCTGCTTAATCAGCTTGCGCAGCTCGGCTTCGCTCTGCATCGTATCCGAAGTCACGCCGCTCGCCAGCTTTTTGACCGCATTCTCGCTGATCGACTTTCCGGTTTTTTTGTTCACGGCGTTCAGAACGTCTTTGGAGATGTTTTTTTCCACTTCTTCTCCCTCCCCCAAGGTGTTGCTAGCATCTTATGAGAGGAGAAGCCGAATGGTGAATGCGCGGCCCCCGGTCAGGAATTCCAGGCCTTGGACACCTCTTCGCTTTCATGGGTGCGGCCCCTGCCCATCAAAGCCTCGACGGCGGCCTTGGGCTCCTTATGCTCGAACAGCACGGCATGCAATTGCTCGGTAATCGGCATTTGCACGTTGTAGGCTTTGGCGAGCTCGTGCGCGACGCGCGTCGTCCGAACCCCTTCCACAACCATTCCCATCCGCTGCAGCACCTCTTCGAGCGGGAGTCCCTCTGCCAGCATCGAGCCCGCCCGCCAATTGCGGCTGTGGCGGCTCGTGCAGGTGACGATCAGATCGCCGACGCCCGCCAGTCCGGCGAACGTCAGCACATTGGCGCCCATCGCGGAGCCGAGCCGGCCGATCTCTGCGAGCCCCCGTGTCAGCAGCGCCGCCTTCGCATTGTCGCCGAAGCCAAGCCCGTCCGACAGACCGGCGCCGAGCGCGATAATATTTTTGATCGCACCCGCCACCTCAACCCCGATAACGTCGGGATTGGTATACACACGGAAGTACGCGTTAATAAAAAAATCCTGCGCCGCCTCGGCGGCCTCCTGGGAAGCGGACGCCACCACGACGGTGGTCGGGCATTTGCGGACGACCTCCTCCGCGTGGCTCGGACCGGACAGGACGACGACCGTCTCCTCATGGCCCTTGAGCTCTTCGGCCAGCACGGTGCTCATCCGCTTCATCGAATCCGTCTCGAAGCCCTTGGCGGCATGCACGCAAAGCGCGGCCGGCTTCAAATGCGGCGCGGCGGCGCGCGCAACTTCCCGCATCGCGGACGAAGGGGCGGCGAACAGCACCAAATCCGCCTCCCGAACCGCTTCCCGGATGCCGGTCGTCGCCGTCAAGCCTGCCGGCAGCGTAATATCCGGCAGAAACCGCGCATTCGTCCGGCGCTCGTTGATCTGCGCGGCCTGCGCCGCGTTGCGCGTCCATATGCGCACATCGTGGCCGTTCTCGGCCAACACGGCGGCAAGCGCCGTTCCCCAGCTTCCGGCAACCAGCACCGCGGCCCGTTTATTTATCATGAGGCACCCCTTTCTAGTAAAGATTTTCTATCCTTGCGGGATCCCCGAAAAGTAATAGGAATACGCTGCAAAGCTTCGCTTCACTTTTTGGGGATTATTTTACCTGCAAGCTTGTTTTCTTTTCCCTGCGCCAGCTTGACGATGTTCGTCCGATGGCGCACGAAGGCATACAAACAGACGAGCAGGCTCGTCCAGAGCAGTTCTTCCGGCAGGCCCAGCAAAGCGACGAATACCGGCATCAGCGCGGCGAACACGAGAGAGCCGAGCGATACGTACCTCGTCAGGGCGATGACGGCGATCGCTGCGATCCCGGCGTACAGCGCCGGCCAGAAAGCCAATGTCGCCATGACGCCGATCGTCGTGGCGATGCCTTTGCCGCCCTTGAAGCGGAACCAGATGGGCCAATTGTGGCCGGTTACCGCCGCCATGCCGGACAGGACGGTTACCCACACATTGCCGTCTCCCAGCCGATTGCCGAGCCATACGGCTGCGACTCCCTTGGCCACGTCCAGCAGAAATACGCCGGCCGCCGGCCCTTTGCCGAGCACGCGCAGCGTATTGGTGGCGCCGGCATTGCCGCTCCCATGCTGCCGGATATCGATGCCTTTCACCCATTTCGCGATCAGGATGCTGAAAGACACCGAACCGAGCAAATAACTGCAGACGACCGCGATGATTTGTTCCAACAAGATGCCTCTCCCCTAATCCGCCTCAGACTTTCTGCGTGTTACGATCCGCACCGGCGTGCCCTCGAAATCGAAAGCCGCCCGGATTTTGTTCTCCAAATACCGCTGGTACGAGAAATGCATCAGCTCCGGATCGTTCACGAATATGACCATGGTCGGCGGCTTCACGGCCACCTGGGTGACGTAGTTGATCCGCAACCGCTTTCCTTTATCGGTCGGCGGCGGGTTGATCGCCACGGCGTCCGCCACCACATCGTTCAGCAAATGCGTCTGAATGCGCAGCGCGTGCTGCTCCGACACATGGTCGACGACCGGAAGCAGCTTCTGAAGCCGGGACTTCGTCTTTGCGGACAGAAATACGATCGGCGCATAGGACATGAACAGAAAATGATCCCGGATATGCTGCTCGAAGTGCTGCATCGTTTTCTCGTCTTTCTCGACGGCGTCCCACTTGTTGACCACGATAATGGAAGCCTTGCCCGCTTCGTGCGCGTAGCCCGCGATATGCTTGTCCTGCTCGATGATGCCTTCCTCGCCGTTAATGAGGATGAGCGCGACGTCCGCGCGCTCGATCGCCTTGAGCGAGCGCATCACGCTGTATTTCTCCGTCGTTTCGTACACCTTGCCCCGCTTGCGCATTCCGGCCGTATCGATCAGCACGTATTTCTGGCCGTCCTTCTCGAACGGCGTGTCGATCGCGTCCCGCGTCGTGCCGGCCACGTCGCTGACGATGACCCGGTGTTCGCCGAGTATCGCGTTCACAAGCGACGATTTGCCAACGTTCGGACGTCCGATCAGCGCCACGCGAATGACGTCGTCGTCATATTCGATGTCCTCGAGCTCGGGAAGCTTTTCAACAACCGCATCCAGCAGGTCGCCGATCCCCGTTCCATGCGCGCCCGAAATGGCGATCGGCTCGCCGAATCCGAGGCTGTAAAACTCATAAATGTCGTCCGTCCGCCGCTGGTTGTCCACCTTGTTCACCGCGACGACAACCGGCTTGCGGGAACGGAACAGCATGTGCGCGACTTCGTCGTCGGCATGCGTCAGGCCCGCCGTCGCATCCACCATAAAAATAATGACGTCGGCTTCCTCGACCGCCAGCTCCGCCTGCATCCGGACCGATTTCATAATCTCGTCCTCGCCGTCGATCTCGATTCCGCCCGTATCGACGATGCTGAACGATTTGCCGCTCCATTCGCCCGGAGCGTATAGGCGGTCGCGCGTGACGCCCGGTTTGTCTTCCACAATGGCCAGCCGGTCGCCGATCACACGGTTAAAAATCGTGGACTTCCCCACATTCGGCCGCCCTACAATCGCGACTACGGGTCTTGCCATCCCTTCCAACTCCTTCTGAAATTCTCACGATTACCATCATAGCAAAAAAAAACGGCCTTGGCTAACATTTCATTTTGCGCCGTGATCGACCAGAATGAAAGTTCCGTTCTTCAAATCATGGACGCTCGCGTCCAATATTTTTTCCAGCAAAAAAGCGGTATTTTCGGCATTCGCGGAGCTGTCTTCGACAAAAATGGGGGCCCCGCCGCCGACACTTTCCCGGTTTGTCGTCACGACTGCGGCTATTTTACCCATTCGCGCCCTCCTCCTTGCGGTTGACCTTCGCTTCGGTCGGCATCCGGACAGCCGATTCGAGAATCGGCACACGCCCGGCGATTTCGCGCGCTTTCCCGGGATCCTTGTCCTGAGGCAGAAGAAAAACGCCCAGTCGCCCGTCCCGCATGTCCAGCTTGGCAAGCGGCACAAGCGCCGGTTCTCCGTCGTCCCGATAAACGCCGAGCAAGGTGGACAGATCGAATAAAATCGCCTGCCGCTGGCCGAGATTGCCGAGCGTCGCTTTGCCGTTCGGGTTGAACGGGGACAAAATCAGGCCGAGTCCGCGCTCCGCGATCGTCTGCCGGTTGGCTGTCAAACCGACGTTCATCATATAAATGTCGCCGACGTACAAGTCCGGTCCTTCCTGACGAATCGGAGCGTTCTCCACCTTGGCGATATGGGACACCGATTTGCCGGATTTCAGCAGCCTGACCGCCAGCAGCCCGAGCAAGCCGGCCGCGGCTCCCCAATACCACGCCAGCAGAACCGAACCCAGGCTGGCCAGAAAGGCGGTCATAATAACCAGGTAATTGCGCCCTTCGAACACCATGGCGATGCCCTCTATGTAAGTGGCGCCCCGGGGAACAAGCTCCAGCTCGTCGATTTTGGCCAGCGTTTCCCGCTCCATTTTACGCACGTCGCGGAACTGCTGGGCCGCAAGGGTAAGAAACGTAATGGCGGTATAGTCCTTGTTGAATAACGCCGGAACGGCGATCGCGCCGAGCGCTGCGGCGATTACGCCGAGCGAGATATGGATGATCCGGCCATGCGGATAGGTCGGATACTGGCGGTAGTCGGTTCTAAGCATCAGCAGCCGGGCCGCGGTGCCGAATACGACGCCGATCAGAATGCCGACCGTAAGCTTGTGCGCGGCAAGGTATGCGGTCAACGTTCGCGTTCCCCCTTCAACCGGCTTGTTTCGAGCCGGCCGGCGAAAGGCCGCCTGCAAAGCGGAACCGAGCGGAGGAGCGCGGCGGATAACCACGACACGAAGCGTACCGTCAACCAGGTTAACGCCAGCGAATCCGCCCATGCCCAAACCGCCGCTTCTCCGGTGACGGGCCATGCTCCGGCCAGGGAGGAAACCGCCGCAACCACGAATTGTTCGCGGACGCCGGCGGTCATGAGGGCGCATAACGCCCCGACCAAAAGCGGCGCGTCAAGCTGCGCATCCCAGAGCACAAACACCGGATCGACCGCATACAGCTCACGCGCCCACAGCCATACGGCGCAACCGAGCATCGCCGAGAACAATACATACACGCGCCTGGATGCCGGCTTGACGGCCGACCAAGCGGCCGCGCCCCAAGCAGCCGTCCACAGCAACGGATAGATGGCGGCCGCCCCTCCCGCTCCGGAAACGGCAGTCAGGACGGTCAAACCCGTCAAAAAGACAAACGCCGAGACGGGCGAAAAATCGCCGGCAAGCTGCCGCCCCCACCCCGTAAGCAGAAGAATCGCCGCGCATATCCCAACCAAACAAGCTATATAACCGGCATTCACGCGCCACCCCTCCTCTTTGCCCTATTATGCGCCGGCATGGCAAAGAGTAATCCTCACCCGCTCCGCGCACGGAATCATGGGCGGGGGAAGCGCGAAAACAGATGAGGCCGGGGGCCCACAGTGGGACCCCCGGCCTCAAGATCGCTGCGCGATCACTTGAATTTGCTCAATTTGTCGCCGAACTTCTCGCCGAGCGTGAAGCTCATGCTTTCCTTGTTCAGGCTTACGTTCGGATTGTTGATGTCCTCGCGGGGCGCTCGGGAACGCTCGCCGCGCTCCGGTCTCGGCGCCTGCTCCGGCGCTTCCTCCGTTTCTTTGATGCTGAGGCTGATGCGCTTCTCGCTCGGAATGAAGTCCAACACCTTCGCCTTCACTTCCTGGCCTTCCTTCAGCACCTCATGCGGCGTTGCGATATGCCGGTGGGCGATTTGCGAAATATGCACAAGACCCTCTACGCCCGGCGCCACCTCAACGAAAGCGCCGAAGCTGACCAGACGTCGAACCGTACCGGTCACGATGTCGCCCGTCTTGAACTTGTCGGACGCCAGCTCCCAAGGTCCCGGCTGCGCCGCTTTCATGCTCAAGCTGATCTTGCCCGCGGCCGGATCAACCTTCAGCACCTTCACCCGCACCTTCTGGCCCTCGGATACGACATCCTTCGGATGCGCCACATGCTCCCAAGCCAGCTCGGAAACGTGAACCAGGCCGTCGATGCCGCCGATGTCGACAAATGCGCCGAACGGCGTAAGGCGCTGCACGACGCCTTCGATTTCCTGGCCGACTTGCAGAGAGGACATGATGCGCTGCTTGTTGGCCTCGAATTCTTCCTCCAGCACTTCTTTGGCGGACAGGATCACCTTGTTGTTCTCGCGGTCCAATTCCTTCACCTTCACGCGAATCGTGCGGCCTTTGTAATGGCTGAAGTCCTCCACGAAATGGCGTTCCACCATCGATGCGGGAATGAATCCGCGCACGCCCACATCGGCCACCAGGCCGCCCTTGACGACATCCGCAACCGTAACCTCGAGGATTTCGCCTTTGTCGAAAGATTCCTGCAGGCTTTCCCACGCATTCTCTCCGTCGATCAAACGCTTGGACAGAACGAGCTTTTCTTTGTCGTCATCGATGCTGACGACCTTCAACTCAACCTCTTGGCCGATTTGAACGGCGTCCGCCGCGTTGTCGAGATGAACGGCGGAAAGCTCCCGAAGCGGAATGACGCCGTCATATTTATATCCAAGGCTTACGGTTGCCTGGTTATCCTCGATCTTTACGATCGTCCCTTTGACCGTATCGCCTTTCTTGATCGACACCAGATTGTCCATCGTTTGTTCGGAGACACTTTCGGCCGCCGCGGATTCGCTTGCGCTCTCGCCGGCGGATTCCGTTGCTTGAACGGCTTCGTTTTCCTGTACTTTGGTTTCTTCTGACATTGAACTTACCTCCTCGATTCATACGCCAACTTAAATCAACTTTATTTAAACCTGACGAAGCCGAATGAAACACGCCTCGCAGGATTTAAAAAGAAAAGATGGATCATACCGGTTGCCGCGGCTTGCCCGCCGCCAGTTCGTAAATGCGTTTCATAATCAGGTCGGTCGCCCTTCCGAGCGGATCGGTTCCGTCGCCATCCCGAAAAGCGGATAAATCGACGGGCTTGCCGTATCGGATGACCGTTCTCCGGAACAGCCGGTAGCGTCCGACGATCGCGACCGGAATGACGACCGCTCCGCTGCGCAGCGCCAGCATGGCCGCGCCTTTTTTGCCCATGCCGCCCTCGCTTGACGCACTGCGGGTTCCTTCGGGAAAAATGCCCATTACGTGGCCGTCTTTAAGCAACTGAAGGGACAGCTTGATCGATTCCTTGCTGACGCCGCCCCGCTTGACCGGGAAAGCGCCGAGCTCGCGAAGGAAAGCGCCGAACGGCTTGAAAGCGAACAGCTCGGCTTTCGCCATGTAATGGACCTTGCGTCCCACCCTGATGCCTACGGTCGGCGGATCAAGCAGGCTGATATGGTTCGAGCACAGCAGCACGGGACCCGAGACCGGAATATTGTCCAGCCCTTCGGCCTTCAGCCTGAAAAGCAGCGTATAGATGACGTTAAGGAGAAACCGGCAGACGCGGTATAACATAATTTACTTCGCCTCCCCCAATTTGGTTCGGCCGAAGTGCGCAATCCTGTCCACGACCTCGTCGATCGACAGCCGCGTGCTGTCGAGCAGAACGGCGTCATCCGCGCGGACGAGCGGCGAGACTTCGCGCTGCTCATCCGTCCGGTCGCGTTCCGCGATCTCGCGTTCCAGCGTCGCCAGCGGTATGCCCTGGGCTTCCCCGATTTCCTTGTAGCGGCGGAGCGCGCGCTCTTCGACGGAGGCGGTGAGAAACACCTTAAGCTCGGCATCCGGCAGCACATGCGAACCGATGTCGCGGCCGTCCATGACGACGCCTTTGGCGGCGGCGAGTTCACGCTGCATCTCGACGAGCCGAAGCCTGACGGCTTCCACCGCGGCGACCGCCGAAACCGATTGCGTGACGTCCCGCGAACGGATCGCCTCCGTTACGTCCTCGCCGTTCAGATAAACCCGCTGGACGGGATCGCCTGGCTCCAGCCGGATATCGAGCTCCGCGGCCAGCTTCCCGAGCCGGCAGGCATCGCCCGCATCGATCCCATGCCTGAGAGCCGCAAGGGTCACCGCCCGGTACATGGCCCCGGTATCGATATACAGATAGCCGAAACGGCGGGCAACCTTACGCGCCACCGTACTCTTCCCCGCTCCGGCGGGCCCGTCGATCGCAATATTGATGCTTTTCGCCCGATCGTGCTGCTCCATCGTCGACAACGAATGATCCCTCCAGCTATCGGGTCGCGGCGCGGATCGATCAACCGCAATCATCAACCCTCAAGAAAAAAGCAGGCACGGCCTGCGAACGTGAAAATTATACCACAAGCCTGGGGCGGATGCAAAAACCGTCAGCGGAAACGGGACGCCCTTCCAGCCGCTCCGTTTCCGACAAAATTCGTCTGACACCGTCGAAACGAAGCGCCGCTTGCGCCACAAACAGGGCCGCCAGCAGCGCCGCGATACAAAGGCATATTTTGGTGCAAACGGCGTCCGCCCGCGCGAGCCGGGCCTTGTTCCGTCCCCTTTCATTCTCTTGCATGGGCTCATTCGCCTTCATTGCCGATTCCCACCCCAGGCCGTTTTCCGGCTAATATTTCCATGGTCCGGCGGTCTTATGCGCCATAGTCCGAATGAACCAATTGCCGTACATCATCTTTTTCTGAATTCCAGCTGCCGCTCGAAGCAGTAACGGATAATTTTCTGGCGCTCGCCGTCGGTAATCTCGTTAAACTTGGCCATCACCTGATTGCGTCCCGTTTCGAGCGGTTTCACGCGCACGACCTCGATTTTGAAGCTGGCGTGCTCGACGGAGCCGTTCTTGTAGGGCAGCAGCAGCCAGCAATCGAGGATATCCGCCGTCTTCAGCTGCCACTTTCCTTCGGAAATAAACGAGATGCCGCCCCCGCCGACGTCATCGGTCAGGGCCAGGAAGCGGACATGCTCGGACAGCTTCACCGAAATTTCCAGCTCGGCCGCCACGCGCAAAAAGCTTCGGCGCTGGACCTTGGTGATCGATTCCGTATCCGGCTTCTCCACGGCGACCAGCCGGACGACCTCTTCCTTGAAGCCGAGCACGTGCGTGCTGAAGTAGTTTTTCACGCCGCCCTCGGTAATAAAGTAAGCCGACAGCTCCTCGCCGAGAAACAATCTTTTGAGACGGCCGGTTTTGTCATCGATCGGGATCTCGATCATCATCCGGTCGTCGTCCATATCCGCGATGCGGGACTTGTATTCGATTTTGGCTTCTTCCTCGTCCGACGAAGCCACTTGCAGAAACAACGTCTGGTTCACTTTCGGCAGCAATTCGGCTCCTCCCCCCGTATGCATCGATTATAGCACGGGAGTCGGGATTTGAACCACTCAGATCCGTTCTATTTTTTCCTCGATTCCGG
This sequence comes from uncultured Paenibacillus sp., assembly GCF_963515335.1. NCBI lineage: Bacteria > Bacillati > Bacillota > Bacilli > Caryophanales > Paenibacillaceae > Paenibacillus > uncultured Paenibacillus sp. The sequence continues at coordinate 20,750 of NZ_CAUPYC010000007.1, forward strand.
TATCCGCATTGACGAAAATCCGGTAATCGCCGCCGTTGATGCTGCCCCTGAACTCGTAACAGAGCACTTCCTCGCGAAGCTCGTTCTCGATCAGCGAGAGCCTCATTCCCGTCGTCCGGAAGGAAGGATTCAGCAGCTTGCGCGCCTCCTTTTCGGAAATTCGCGGCTTGGGCAGCTTGCGATCATGCCGCTCATAGACGAAATCCGCGGCCTGCAGGCCGACGACCTGTCCGTTGTCCAGCGCCACCTTCACCGTAAGCTTCTCGGGATAAACGACGACTCCGCCATGGACCGATGCATACGTAATGTTGAGCGAATTGTCGGCGTCGTCGTAGCTGATCGCCTCCATATCCGGGTAACCCCGGCTTGCCAAGAAACGCCGCGCCTCTTCCTCCGCTTCTCTCGCCGATACGTTCCGGGATTTGCCCGTATCGCGCGGGTCCATAAACCAGATCAGCTTGCCGCCCTGCTTCGTAAAGTCCATCTGGATGTTCCGGCCGTTGCCGGCCGCAACCGTTGCGGAATACGATTCGTATTCCGTCCCTTTCGCGTTCTCGGTCACCTTTACCGCGCCCGAATCGCGAAGGCCCAGGAATTTCGCCGTTTTGCGCGCGATTTCCTGCGGTTCCAGCTTGTCGCCGGTCAGCATCCGAGGCGTGCGCTTCTCGTACAGGGCCGAAACGGAAGGCCCCCAATCGAGTTCGGGATACTCGCTCACCTTTTTTTCCATCGTCTTGAAGCCGTCGATAATGGTGTTGTCGCTCGGTGTCCGCTCGGAAGCGAGCGCGAGCTCCACATCCATCCAGCGCAGGTTGTCTTGCAGCACCTTCGCCTGCATTTTCCGCAGGTCGGCCGATATCTCCTGCGAATTTTTATAGAGCGTCTTCAGCGTGGCATACTCCTTGTCCGTGAGCGGCTGCTTCGTCAGATCGCGGACCGATGTCCGATAGGAGAAATTGGCGATTTTCGACAAAAACTCCTCCGTGGTGCTGAAAGGCAGCAGTGTCAGCGGCAGCTGATTGATCTCGTTCTGCGCTTCGCTCGTAATGCGCCAAACGTTGACCAAGCCCTTCCGGTGATAAGACTGTGACGTCGAATTGACCGCCAGCGTGTTGCCAAGCTGCTCGTTCAACTTGTCCATGTGGTAGCTCAAATCATGAAAAGCCCGCTGGTACTGGTTTTCCGCCTTCAGCAAAACACTGTTCTTCTCCTGGTGCTCCTGATATCCCCAATAGACCGAGCCGATCAGGAACAAAGACACGATGGGAAACAGCACGGCGCTTAATCTCGCATACATATGGCAAAAGCTCCTTTCGTTCACAAACCTGGTGTTAGTGTGGTTTGCCGAAAGGAGCTTTATGCATGGGCGCCGTTCAAGACGGCTGTTCTTCGATTTCGAAATCTTCGCGATTGTCGCAAAGGCACATCTTGAAGCCCGTATCGATCTTGTCCTTCTCTTTTTTTCCGCGCAGGACAAACCGCTCGCCGCATATATTGCATCGAATTTTGACCTTGACTCTCGCTGGTTCCATCGCGTTCCTCCCGCCAGGCTTGGTATCGCGGCGTGTGCCGTTTCTCCTAGCCAGTATATACGGAAACGCTACAATTTAACCTGCTCTTCCCGCGTCATCAGACGGAACGGCGAACGGGCATTGGCCCGTTTGATTTTCAGCGCGCCGCGCACCCACAAATACGCCATTAGCGGTACGATGAGCCACATCCAGTTCGACTTGACGGTCAGCATGATGTAATCGTAAAGTCCGTGCCAGAAAAAAGGCAGGAGCAGCGACAAGGTCAAATAATAAAGCGAGCGGTTCGCGGTAAACTTCGCTTTGCCGATGTAGTAGCCCATGATGACGCCGAACAGGGCATGTCCGGAAACCGGCAGCAGCGCGCGGACGAGCAGCGTGCCGAACGTGGCGGGCTGCAGGATGGCGTACAGTACGTTCTCAAGCGTCGCAAAGCCGAGCGCCGCGGCCGCCGCATAGACGATGCCGTCGTAAGGCTCGTCGAACTCGGTGTGATTGTAAATCATATGATATACCAGGAACCATTTGATCAGCTCCTCCACGCCTGACGAAACGATGAAGCTGAACACAAAAGGACTCTCGCCGAGCCAGAGCGTGAGCCCCCGCTGCAGAACGGCAATCGGAAACACGATCAGCATGCCGAGCACAAAAAGGCGGATCACCATATGGATCGGCTCGGCGTCATAACGGTCCTTCAAATATAAATACGTCAGCAGCGAAACGCCGGGCGCGACGGCTGCGGTCAGAATAGAAAACAACAGCATGACGGCCGAACCTCCTCTCCCCTTCGTCTGCGGCCTCTCACACCCAGCCCCGATAACGGACCGCTTCGGCGGTTTTGCGCACGCCGGCCATATAAGCGGCAAGCCGCATATCGACCCTGCGCGTCCGATGCAGCTCGTATACGTCCCGGAAGCCGCGAACCATCATGGCGCGCAGCTTGTCGTCCACTTCGCGTTCCGTCCAATAATAGCCTTGATTGTTTTGCACCCACTCGAAATACGACACGATGACGCCGCCCGCGCTCGCGAGCACGTCGGGGACGAGCAGCACGCCCCGGTCGTGCAGCATATGGGTCGCTTCCAGCGTCGTCGGCCCGTTGGCCGCCTCGACGATCGTTTTCGCCTTGATCCGGGCCGCGTTGGCCGCCGTTATCTGGTTCTCGATCGCCGCCGGCACCAGCACGTCGCATTCGAGCTCAAGCAGTTCCTCATTACTGAGCGTGTCCTTGAACAGGTTGGTAACCGCTCCGAACGAATCGCGCCGGTCGAGCAGATGCGGAATGTCGAGTCCTTCCGGATCGTGCAACGCGCCGTGCACGTCGGATATGCCGACGACCTTTGCTCCCGCCTCGTGCATGAATTTGGCCAGAAAGCTGCCGGCGTTGCCGAAGCCCTGCACCGCTATACGGGCTCCTTGCAGCGGAATGCCCGACGCCGCCAGCGCCTCCTCGATCATGATCGTCACGCCCCGCGCCGTGGCCGTCTCACGGCCGTGCGATCCGCCGAGCACGAGCGGCTTGCCGGTGATGAAGCCAGGCGAGTCGAACTCCCTGATCCGGCTGTATTCATCCATCATCCAGGCCATGATCTGGGAATTCGTCATCACGTCGGGAGCGGGAATATCCTTCGTCGGTCCGACGATCTGGCTGATCGCGCGGACGTACCCCCTGCTCAGCCGCTCAAGCTCGCGAAACGACATGCGCCGCGGATCGCATATGACCCCGCCTTTGCCGCCGCCGTACGGCAGATCGGCAATCCCGCATTTCAGCGTCATCCATATCGACAACGCCTTCACCTCTTCAGCCGTTACGCCCGGGTGAAAACGGACGCCTCCCTTCGTCGGTCCGACGGCATCGTTGTGCTGGGCCCGGAAGCCGGTGAACACCTGCGTCGATCCGTCGTCCATACGGACCGGAATACGAACCGTCATCATCCGCATCGGCTCGCGGAGCAGGTCCACCATCTCCTTGCCGTAGCCGAGCGAGAGCAGCGCTTGTTCGATAACCGTTTGGGTAGCTTGCAGCATCAAATCATGATTTTGTGCGGACACGAATCGAGACACCATCCTTTGGCAGTTCAAAGCGGATAGAAGCGGGTTGGGTCAGTGACGAGTTTGTAACGAGTTTCTGCGGACAAACAGAAAAGAGCGACCTCGGACGGCTGGCCGCCCGGGATGCTCTTCCGGATAAGTTAAGATTCGAAATGAGTGCAAATTTCGCGAACGGCGCCGGACGGAATGACGATCTTGCCGTATTCCTCAAGCACCGCCGACGTGACGGATGTCGCGTCTCCGTATTCCGCAAGCAGCGCGATAACCGCCTGAATGCGGGATGGCTCTGCGCCGGCCGGATCAAAGGCCAGCATATATTTGCCGCGGTACGCATAAAGCCGGCCGTCTTCGGTCAAGCCCGACGAAAGCAGCTGCCTGCTGACCGAAATGACATCCTCGAAATCCCGGAATGCGTACATCACGACATCGGTTTGCTCAAGGGTAACTTCCATCTCATACACGTCTTCGTCCTGCTCGTCGTCGCTTCCCGGATAATCCCCGTGCTGCGTATCGGCCTTGCCGCGGGTGACGATCACGACCATGCCTTGTGCCGGGAGGGCGAACACTTCGACCGCAAGAGGGCCGCTGGCATCGAAACCGAGCTCGCTGTAAGCCTGATCCATCATCTCGCTGAACAGCTCGTGAACCTTCGGTATTTCCCGCCACATGTCATCCTTCTGTATTCCCCGTTCCAGGAGGTCGTCGAACGTCAGGAAAATCCGAATCTTGTCCTGACTGAGCCGCTCGATCTTCATGCTGGCATCCCCCCTCTGCAGCATCGGTTATAACAGCGTATGAGCCGTCATACAATATGTGATTAAAATAAAAAGACTATGTAACTATGTTATCATGTCTTACCCCGAAATGCACTAGCATACGCAAAAATCCGCAGATGCACGAAAGACCGGCGCCCGCTTCGCATAGCGGACGGCGGCCCTTCGCTCGAATCGTCAGTGGGACGCGGAAGAGGATGCAGACAGGATGCGTTCAGCCTCTCTTTTCACCTCGGGATCGCTTTTCACCATCGATTCGATGGTGTCCCAGGAATTCCCGTCGGCATGGGCCGCCGCAGCCGTTTGCTTGCGCTTCGGCTCGGGGCCGAACTTGCGGTTCAGCGCCGTTTCGATCAGCCTGCCTTTCATCCCCGACATGAGGTCGCCCGCAGCGCTGCCCGCCCAAGCGAAGGCGCCGGGGCGCTTCCTGGAAAAGTACGCGGCCGCGGCAACGCCGACGATGCCTCCCATTATAAAACCGTTCCATTTCATGACGGTAGCCTCCTTGATTGCGATTCGTTCCCTCGTCCCTATTCTGCCCTCTCTCCGCCCGGCCATCCGGCTTAAATTTTAGGAAAACGGTAGCTGGCGGCTTCCGGACGGTAAGTGATACAATGAATAAGTTTCAGAAACGGAGGAGACCCGATGACAAAGACACCCATGCTGCTTGCGTCCGCGCTGGCGCTGATGCTGGCCGCCGGCTGCGGATCCAATGGACAGAACGCGCCGGGAGCCGCTGTGCCGGAGGCTCCGGCGCAGAAGAATATCGGCAACGGCGCAGCGGAGCCGCCTCCGGATGCGGCCGCCGAATCCGGAAATGACGGTCCGGACGCAAGCGGAACAGACAACGGCGAAAGCGGCTCGGGCAGCTCGGGCGCAACGGGGAACGCAGCGGAAGCCCCGAACGGGAAGAGCGCCGCCGGGGGCAAGGGACAGCCGGCGGCCAACGAGCTGTCTGCCGCGCCGAAAGAGCCGCAGTACCGGATGAATAAAGCTTACCGGTTCGAGGCAATCGCGCCGGGCGCGCCGGACAAAGTCGTGCTGCTCACGTTCGATGACGGCCCGAAGGAGAAGAAGCAGCTGACGAGCATGCTGGACACGCTGGACAAACATAATGCCAAAGCGGTGTTTTTCGTCAACGGCTACCGCGTGAAGCAAAACCCCGATCTGCTCAAGCTGATCGCAGAGCGGGGCCAAACGATCGGCAATCATGCCTGGGATCATATCAATCTGAAGAAAGAAAGCAAGGCGAACGTCCGCAAGCAGATCGGCGATGTCCAGGCGCTCGTCGAGAAGCTGACCGGGGAGAAGCCGAGAATGTTCCGCGCGCCCTTCGGTGCGGGAGGCGACGCCGTCAAAGCGGTCGCAGCCAGCGAACAAATGCTGTATATGACCTGGTCGAACGGATCGCTCGACTGGGACAAAAGCACAAAGGATAAGCCGGACGCCGTAATCGCGAACGTCATGAAGCAGCTGCACCCGGGAGCCAATATCCTGATGCATGAGCTGCCCTGGACCGCAAGCGCGCTTGAGAAGCTTCTCACCGAACTGGAAGCCAACGGCTACGGCTTCATCGATCCGGCCACGATCGAATTGCCCGGAGCGGCATCCCCGGCACCGGCCCGATCGAAGGCTTCCGGTGCGCATGCGGCGCCTTAACGCGCTATCGCCGTCCGGACGCGCCGCTTCGCAAAATGAAAAGATGCGATTCGGAAGGCGCCATGAAACGAAGCGGCAGGCCCGTCGTGCCGAAGCCGCAACTGACGAACAGCCGGGGGGCGTGCTCCCCGGTTTGTTTGTGCCGCGCCAATGCGAACCAGCCGCTCCTGTAGCGGCGCGCCGCTTTTACCGGGTGCCAGCCGCCGGTAAACGGCAGCACGATCTGGCCTCCGTGCGTATGGCCCGACAGGATAAGATCGATCTTGCCGGCCGTATCGGCCGTTAGCTTGTCGGCGATTGCCGGATCATGCGCCAAGAGCAGCGTAAAGACGCCGTCAAAGCCACCGCCCCCGTCGACCGGATCGGCCAGCGCCGCTTTCACGCGGTCGCGGCGGCTTTTCGCATCGTCGATGCCGGCCAGCCGGAAGCGGCTGCCGTCCGCCTGTTCGAGCAGCACCGACTCGTTGGCGAGCACCTTTACCCTTTCCTCACGCAGCAGAACGTCCAACTCGCGGATGCGATCGTCGTAATCGTTGTTGCCGTAAACCGCATAGACCGGGCCCAGTTCGGACAGCGCCCGCAGGTTTCTCCCCGTCCGCTCCAGCGGCACCCCTTTCTCCCGAATATCGCCGCCCACCAGCACGAGATCGGCGCCGCCCGCCTCCTCCACCGACCGTATCAGCTTGGGCGGGACGGTGCGGCGGTGCAAATCGCTGATAAAAAAAATACGCGTCCCGTCAAAGGACGCAGGCAAACGCGGCAGAAACACATCTTCCTTAACGACCGCAGTCCGAAACGCTTCATATGCCATTCTGACCGCCAGCCCCCCGGCCGCCCCGGCCGCAATCGCCACAGGCCAAAGCATTGCGCTTCGCCCCTCTCCGCATTATTGGTTCCCCGCCAGCTCCCGCCCGAACAGAAACAGGACGGAGGCGAGCACAAGAAACAGAAAAATGAGCGTATTGTAAAACCATTTCGCCATTTGCTGCTTGTTCGACGGATGCTTCATCCGGCGCGGGGGCAGGTTCGCCCCGTTCTTCAAGCCCTGCCGTCCCGGCTGTGCCGGTTTTCCTTTCCGTGCGCTTCGGCTGCGGGGTTTCATCGTCTCTTCTTGCCTTAATTCGTTCATGCTTCCCTCCGAAAACGTATGATCAGGCCCATTGCCGCGTCCACGGCGAAATGCGCCAGCACAGGCGCCCAAAGCGTTCCGGTTTCCTCGTAAATCCACCCCAGGCCGTAGCTGATGGAGAAAACGAGGCCGGTCGGAATCCAGTGGCGCAAATAGCGCACATGAATCGCCGCGAAAATGATACTGGTCCAATAGGGGCCGAATGAACGCTGAACGGCCCCGCGAAACAGCAGCTCCTCGCAGATCGAAACGACGAGCGAAATAAGCAAAATATGCCAGACGGGCCGGCCGCGGAACAAGCGGTCGTTGACGCCGCCGTCGTCGGCCGCTTCCTCCGGTATCCAGCGGGACAAAAGCAGATCGACCGCGATGACGGCCGTTCCCAGTCCGAGTCCCCAATACACGAATTCCATCCCCTGCGGTACGTTCCATAAAGAAATCGGGTTTTGCCGCTGAAAAAAAATCCAGATCAAGCCGATAACAAGAGTAAGGGCCTGCGTCGCATACAGATTAATGAGAAGCATCCGATCGTTCAACTGGTCGACGGTTACTTTGCGAATCTTGATGTTTTTCAAGTCGAATTTTTTCATAATATCCGCCTATATTTCTTTTTTCTTCATCTTACTCTATACTAACCACTATCCGGCCCGAAGGAGACTGTCATGGAGAAGCGATTGACCCGTACCGAAATGTTATTCAGCCTTGGCTTTATCTTTATGCTGATCGTTGCCGTAGCGGCTTTTTTTGTCGGCGTCAAGGTCGGAGCGGAAAAAACCGAAGCCAGATACGTGCCCGGCGACAAATTAAACGGAGAAGCCGAGCTGAAGGTTACAGCCTACCAGCAGCAGGATCTGGTTTCTTTCTATCATACCGTATTTTTGCCCTATCGTGAATTTGTGGTCGAATGGGTCGCCGCGATCGAGAAAATGAAAGCCGGCCTGTCGACCGAGCCGTCGTCCCAGCTGAAGGAGCTTTCGGCGCTCGCGGACAAGCAGTACGCGGAAGCGTCCCAAGCCGCCGTGTCCCGCGTATCGCCGCTGCTGGTCGAATCGCAAACGAATGTGCTCAAGAGCCTGAAGCTGTTCGCGCAAGCCGCCGACCGGCTCGAACCGGCAGCGCGTTCCGAGGGCGCCGCCAGGACGGTCGCGCTGATCGGCCAAGACGCCTATTACAGGCAAGGGCTGGAGCTCGCTCTGACCGCCCAGCAGCAGTACTATACCGCCATGCTGAAATGGAGCTCATCGCTCGATCCGGACCTGCCGGCCGATTTCGAGGCGACGGGCATCATGGAACTCGAAGCCTGGAAATCGCTGCCGCTGGTCGTCAAGAATAAGCTGATGGCCGACCGGCTCGCACGGCGCAAGCTGCTTACCGCCTATTATCCGCAGGATTTAGCGGCTCGCGTGGATCTGTTCGTATCAACGGGCCAGGCGGCCAAAATGCGGATCAAATCGATTGATGCGATCGTCGACCTGCTGATCGGCACGGAAGCGGTCCGGAGCGGCGATTTCGCCGCGAACAAAGCGCGCTTCTACGGCAAAGAGTTGCTGCCTCAGCTGCCCTTCTTCATTTCTTGACGAGGGATATCGTCCTTCGGATTTATGGCCCAATAATAACGAAATTTTCACATTTCAGCAAGTTTGCCGATTGCAATTGCCCGCTCCATTGTTATAATAAGAAGGGTTGAAGCACGCGTCGGCAGACATATCCGTAACATATGCGCCGGGCGCGCAGCGGAATAGGATTTGCGGAGCGATCTCTCGTCCCGGGCAGGCAACGGCGCCGGGGGCGGGATTTTTTTCCTTTCCATACTCATTGCCATGACTTAGGAGGTTATTGTTCATGTTTAAAGTATTGGTATCGGACCCGATCAGCGATCTCGGCATTCAGCAGCTGGTCGACGCCAGCGACATCGCGATCGATAAGAAACCGGGACTAAGCGAAGACGAGCTGGTCGCCATCATCGGTGAATACGACGCGCTGCTCGTGCGCAGCCAGACTCAGGTCACTGCACGCGTTATGGAAGCCGGCAAGCAGCTTAAGGTAGTCGGCCGCGCGGGCGTAGGCGTCGACAACATCGACCTCGCCGCGGCAACCGAGCGCGGGATCATCGTCATCAATGCGCCTGACGGCAATACGATCACGACGTGCGAGCATACCTTCGCCATGATGATGGCGCTCGCCCGCCATATTCCGCAAGCTTACGCGAAGACCGTCGGCGGCGTATGGGACCGCAAGACGTTCCTCGGCGTCGAGCTTCGCAACAAGAAGCTGGGCGTGCTCGGCATGGGCCGGATCGGCAGCGAGGTGGCCGTTAGAGCGAAGGCGTTCGGCATGGAAATTCTGGCTTACGATCCTTTCCTGACGGAGGAGCGCGCCGCCAAGCTCGGCGTGAAGCTGTCCACGGTCGAGGACATCGTCCGCAATGCCGACTTCATGACGGTTCACACTCCGCTTACGCCGGAAACGCGCCATATGATCGCTCGCCCTCAGTTCGAGATCATGAAGCCGGGCATGCGCATCGTCAACTGCGCGCGCGGCGGCATCGTCGACGAGCAGGCGCTTGTCGAAGCGATCGACCAGGGCATCGTCGCCGGCGCCGCGTTCGACGTGTTCGAGGCGGAGCCGCCGGCTCCGGACCATCCTTTCCTGAAGCATCCGAAGATTATCGTGACGCCCCATCTGGGCGCTTCCACCGTGGAGGCCCAAGAGAATGTGGCGATCGACGTCTCGGAGCAAGTGCTCCATATTTTACGGGGCGAGCCGTTCAAGAACGCGGTCAACATGCCGCCGATCCCCGGCGACGTCCTGAACAAGCTGCAGCCGTATTTCCTGCTCGGCGAGAAGCTCGGCAGCTTCATCGCCCAGCTTACGGAAGGAGCCGTTCAGGAAATTACGATCAGCTATTCCGGCGATCTGGCCGACGTCGACACGCAGCCGCTCAACCGCTACATCGTAAAAGGCATCCTGTCCCATCATCTCGGCTCGGACCAGGTGAACGTCGTCAACGCGATGCATCTTGCGAAATCGCGCGACGTCAACATCGTTACCCAGAAATCGACCGCCCATAAAGGCTTTACGAACCTCGTCACCGTTTCGCTCAGAACCAAGCAGGAAGAGCGGCTCGTTGCCGGGACGCTGCTGAACGGCTACGGCGCCCGCATCGTACAGATCGACAAATACCCTGTCGACGTAGCGCCGGAAGGCAACCTGATTCTGGTCAGCCACAACGACAAGCCGGGCATCATCGGCCGCGTCGGCACCCTGCTCGGCTCGAACGACGTCAACATCGCCACGATGCAGGTCGGACGGAAGCTCGTAGGCGGCGCGGCGATCATGGTGCTCACGGTCGACAAAGGCGTGCCGAAGGAAGTGCTTTCCGAGGTCGCCAAGCTGCCGGATCTCAATAACGCCAAAGAAATACTGCTCGTTTGACCCTAACCTCACATAACCGGCTGCGCAAAAAACGTCCTGACGCTCCCCTGCGGCAGGACGTTTTTTTGTTCATTCCTCTCCGTCCCATGCAGCATGGCCGGCAGCAAAAAAGCGCGCCCTGCAGAGGGCACGCCGTCGCGCGTATTTATCGCGGATGTTTCACGACCAACAAGAATAAACGCTATCGTTCGGGCGTCTTGGACAGCGCCTTGGTCGCTTCGACAGGAAGCAGCAGCGTGAACGTCGTCCCTTTGCCCAGAACGCTTGCCGCTTCAATCGAGCCGCGGTGCGATTCCACGATGTTTTTGACGATGGCGAGGCCTAGGCCGGTGCCGGAGCTTCCGCCTCGAGTGCGGGCCTTATCGGCCTTGTAGAACCGCTCGAAAATATACGGGATGTCCTCGGCCGGTATGCCCTGCCCCTCGTCAAGCACGGTCAGCTTGACGAACGGTTTGCCTTTGATCGGCACGAGCTCGGCCTCCACCGCGATTTCCGCGCCCTCGGAAGTATGGCGCAGCGCGTTGTCCAGCAGATTGGTCAACACCTGCTCGAGTCGGTCCTCATCCGCGTCCTCCAGCACGATCGTGGCCGGCGGCAAACCATACCGGAACCGGATGCCCCGCTCCTTGGCGTACACGGCGAACTTGCGGTGGACGCGCTTGACGAGCGCCGGCACATCGACGCGCTCGTGCTTCATTTCCAGGTGACCGGCCTCCATCCGCGCCAAATCCAGCAGGTCCTTCACAAGCCGGCCCATACGGAGCGATTCGTCGTGAATGACCTGCACGAGCTCGTTCCGCTCCTCCGGTGATGCCGCGATATCGTCCATCAGCGCTTCGCTGTAGCCTTGCAGCATCGAAAGCGGCGTGCGGATTTCGTGCGACACGTTGGCGACAAAGTCCCGGCGCAGCTTCTCCAGCCGGGACTCCTCCGTCACGTTCCGCAGCACGGCCACCGCCCCCCGGATGCTCTCCTTCGACTTGAGAGGGGCCATCGCCACAGACCAAACTTCGTTCAGCACATGCACCTTGCCGTGCTGGTCGCGGCCTTGCCGCAGCACCGAACGGAACTGCTCGTAGAGAGGCCCGGGCACCGCGCCGTACGGCTTGGCGGCGGACGTTGCGTCGCGCTCCCACTCCAGACCGCTCCATCGCTCCATGATGGCGTCGCCCTGCGGATTCGTCAGAATGACGCTGCCGGAAGCGTCGAACGTGACGACCGCATCGGCCATGCTGCGCAGGACGCTGGATAGATGGTCTTTCTCATGCTGGAGATCGCGGATCAGCTTGTCGACCTCGCCGGCCATATGGTTGAATGTGCCGGCGAGCTCGCCGATCTCGTCGGTCGAACGGATCGGCACCCGCGTCCTGTATTCGCCCTGAGCGATCAGATCGGCCGCCTTCTTCAGCTGCAGGAGCGGCTGGGTGATTTTGAACGACAAAAAAAAAGCGAAGAACGTCGTCAACGAGAACCCGACGATTCCGGTAATGATGAACAGCACCTTGACCTGGTATTGGGAGTTGTTGAACGTAACGTCGATATAACGCAGCAGGAAAATGCCGACGATAATCAACACGACGGCCACCAGCACCATGATGGTTGCCCATAGCTTGCCTACGACGCTGCGCAGAAAACGAAAAACCATTTATTTCGGCACCTCAAGCTTGTAGCCGACGCCCCAAACCGTCGTAATCATCGACGCCGCTTCCGGCGATACCTTGTTCAGCTTCTCGCGCAGCCGCTTCACATGCGTATCCACCGTCCGCAGGTCGCCGAAAAACTCGTAGTTCCATACATCCTTCAGCAGGTCCTCGCGGGAAAACACCTTGTCCGGCGACACGGCCAGGTAATGGAGCAGCTCGTATTCCTTCGGCGTCAGGCTCACCTCTTGTCCGCCGGCGCTGACGCGGTGCGCGTCATGCTCGATGACGAGATGCGGAAACACGATATTGTTGCTGGAATTCGCCTCTTTGGTGAGGAAAGCCGTGGCCGAAGAGCGCCGGAGAATCGCTTTGACCCGATAAATGACCTCGCGCGGGCTGAACGGCTTGACGACGTAATCGTCGGCCCCGACCTCAAAGCCCTGCACCCGGTTCATCTCCTCGCCCTTCGCGGTCAGCATAATGACCGGTGTCGCCTTGGACTGCCGCAGCCTCGCGCATACTTCGATGCCGTCGATGCCGGGCAGCATCACGTCCAGCAGTATCAGATCGTAGTCGCTCGCCGACGCCAGACGGATCGCCTGTTCGCCGTCCTCCGCCTCCTCGATCGCGTAGCCTTCCTTCTCCAAATACATTTTCAGCAGCCGGCGAATCCGTTCCTCGTCATCGACGACCAGAATCCGGTGAATATGCTCGGACATTACGCACCAACTCTCCTTTTTGCGAACCTAAGTAATCGTCATACTCCGGCGTAGGAATGCAGACCTGCGATAACAAGATTAACCCCGACCAGCGTAAACATGACGACGATAAACCCGATCACGGCGAGCCAGGCCGAGCGCAGCCCCTGCCAGCCGCGCGACAGCCGAAAGTGCAGATAGGCGCTGTAAAAAAGCCAGGTAATGAGCGCCCATACCTCTTTCGGGTCCCATCCCCAGAACCGGCCCCACGCCTGCTCGGCCCAGATCATCGCGAAAATAATCGCGCCGAGCGTGAACACGGGAAACCCGATCGCGATCGAGCGGTACGTAATTTCATCCAAATCCTCCGGATCGATCCCGTCAAGCGCCGGGTGAATAACCGCTGCGATCGGCTTCCGCAGCAGCAGCCGCAGCACACCGTACAAGAGAGTACCCGCAACAATCGACCATACGACCGTGTTCAGCTTGCGCCCGGCGTTGACGCCTTTCATCCACGACGGCGCTTCGAGCAGCGGTTCCCGCATGCCGAGGAAAGAATCCATCTGTTCCACCTCGCTGTTGTAGGGCTTCACGATCGGCGGCATCTTGTACTCGACCCTCATCGTCATTTGATTCTGAACGCCTTTTTGATCAATAGAAATGTCCTCTCGAGTAAAGACGGCTGTATAATCCATGCCGCGGAAGGCGAACACGCTGCCGATGAACGCGATCAGGACGACGATCACGTACAGGGTAAATTCCACCCATCGCTGCGCCCGCCTTGCCGCTTTGTCCGTCTGCTCGAAGTCGACGACCCGCAGCAAATACATCAGGCCGGCCGCAAAGCCTACGGCAAAAAAAGCTTCGCCGAGCGCGGCCGTCGTCACGTGCACCTTCAGCCAATTGGATTGCAGCGCCGGAACGAGCGGCTGTACCTCCTGCGGGAAAACGGCCGCGTAGGCGAGGACGATCACCGCCAGCGGCAAGGTGAACATTCCGAGCAGCGGGGAGCGGTAAATCAGATAGACGATCGTGAAAGCGATCATGATCGCCATGCCGAGAAACGTCATGAACTCATACATATTGCTTGTCGGAATGTGCCCGGCGCCCACCCAGCGTGTGAAGAAAAAGACAAGCTGGGCCGCAAGGCCGAGCGTCGACACGAGGAATGCGATACGCGACCATTTGCGCATGTGCAGGACCGGTTCGCGGTTGCTCCACTTGCGTCCCGCCACGGCAATGACGAAAAACAGAAAAGCAAAACAATACAGGAAAAAAGCGATCATGAATGCGACGCTGCTTACATCCAACCAAGTCACGTCTTGTTCCCTCCGTTATCGAGCGATTTCGGGTCGACCTCGATGCTCATTTTGCGCAGAGCCGCGGCCAGATCCCCCCGCATGCCGTACCAGTTTTTATTCGTATGCGCGCCTACCGACAATGCGCCTTCATCGATCCGCAGCCATATCCGCCGATGGTTCCAGTAAAACCCTAGAATAAGGCCGATCATCGATATCGCGGCTCCGATCCAGACGAACGGCATCGCCCGGTCGATCCGGATATTCAACGTGCTCTCCGGGCCGGTCAATTCGACGCCTTCCATCGAACCCACTTTGAACTCAAACTGGTCCGCCAGCGAACCGTTGATCAAGTCCTGGCTGAATCGCTGCCGGTCCTTTTGCTGCGGGAAGTAAAAATAAGTCGCCCCTTCCGCAGGAAGTCCCGGACCTTTCATCAGGAACAGGAACGCCGGCGCGTTCGGCTCCCGTGAATTGTTGGCAGGTTCGCCGTTCGCGTCAAGCTTGAAATCCATAAACCGGGTAAGGAGCTCCAGGCTGAAAGGGCCAAGCTCGTAGGAGGGCGCCGGATCTTTGACCGACAGCCTGAACGGGCCGTACTTCTCGCCGGTCGTCTTGTCGATCAGAAACGGGCTGACCGCCTTCAGCTTCGGGGTCATATTGAAATTGAACTGGTACGCTTTCAGACCTTTGTAGGACAAAGGGCTGTTGACGATTATATCGTGCGCCGTCAGCTTGCGCAGCTGCGGCTCGCCGATCGTGCCGCAGTTTGCCATGCATTCATACAGCTCCGCCTTCGTCTCGTATTTCTTGGCGCGCGCCTGGCCCTTTAACAGATCCGGCAGCTCCTCGTCCGCGTAGAAATCGACGGTGAAATCGACGTTTTTCAGAAAATAATTCGTCTCCGGCAGCCGGACCTTGTCGCCCGCCGCCACGGTGACATACTCGTCGAGGTACCAGCCGGGAATGCTTCTCGCCAATACGGCCAGCAGAAAAATAATAAGACCGATATGATTGATGTAAGGGCCCCAGCGGCTGAAACGGTTTTTCTCCGCGAGCAGCGCCGATCCGTCCTGATGGACACGATAGCGGCGCCGCTTGAGAGCAGCTGCGAACCGCTCCGTCCATTCCTCCGGATCGCCTTCGATACGAGCCGTGTAAACGACCTTCTGCCTGGCGAGGAAGCGGTGGTGCTTGCGGATTTGCTGCTTGTTCAGCGCCCGGTATAACGGCAGCACCCGGTCGAGACTGCAGATGACGAGCGAGGTGCCGATCATAACAAGCAGGCCGATAAACCACCAGGACTCATATGTGCGGGACAAGCCGAGCGCGTAATAAATTTTCCCTGGCGTGCCGTACGTCTTCTCGTAATAAGTCGGATCGCTGAAATTGACGAACGAGCCTTCCTGCGGGAAAATCGTGCCGAGCGTCGAGGCGAGAAGCGTAAGCACGATGAGCCAGACGGCGATTTTTACGGAGGAGAAAAAATTCCATATCCGGTCAAGAGGTCCGGGATTCGCTTTCTCGGACCGTCGGACGACGCCGTCGTATCGCATTTCCAGCGGCGCATCGGACAGCGCCTCATCGCCCTGGGGCTTGCCGCATGACTCGCAGAGCACGGTTCCGACAGGATTCTGGTGTCCGCACTCGCATTTGGTATTCTGAAACAAAACGGGGGAACCTCCTTCCTTTGAACGTGATGAAAGCGCCGGCGCTTCCTTCGTTCCGGCGCTTCTCATTAACTTTTAATCAGCTTTTCTACCCGTTCGTCTATCGCCGCTTCGGTCATGCCGCCGACAAATATTTCCATAATTTCCCCGTTCGGCTTCACGAAGAAGGTCGTCGGATATTGACGGACGCCGTAGGCTTTCTCCGTCTGGCGGTCGCGGTCGCGAAGAATCGTATAGTCCAAGTCGAACCGTTTGAGGAAATTGCGAATCGTGATGTCGTCCTCGCTCAGATTGATGGCCAGAATGGCCAGCCCTTCCCCTTTCCACTTCTCGTATTGACGCTGGAATTCGGGCATTTCCTTCACGCACGGCGGACAGAAGGTGCCCCAGAAATTGATGACGAGCGGCCGTCCCTCGTAATCCGAAAGCTTGTGAACGCTTCCGTCGACAGCGGCGAGTTCGAAATCAGGCGGCTTGCCGCCGACCCGCGGACCGCCGTCGGACGAAAACAGCGTCTTGCCGATGGCATAACCGCCCAGCAGCAAGACGCAGACCAATATTGCGATTTGTACGGCTTTACGCGTTGTGCCTGTCATCAGCGTTATTCACCACCTGTAACGTTTTGCGCAATAACACCGCAATACGTCCATTATAGCGAACTTGGGCAGCGCGTGGATTTCGGCACCGTTCACTTTTTATGAACTTTATGTGTCTTTCTCGCTTCGTCCAGCAGCTCCTTGACCTCCTGCGGGCTCAGATGGCGAAATTTGCCGCGCGGCAGCCCATGGAGCGTCAATTCGCCGAATTTTACCCGCTTGAGCAAGGTGACGGGATGGCCGATCGCCTCGAACATCCGCCTCACCTGGCGGTTGCGGCCTTCATATATCGTAATCCGGATGGTCGACCTCTTGTTGTCCGGATCGACGTCCTGGTATTCGACCTCGGCCGGAGCCGTCATGCCGTCGTCCAGCATGATGCCTTTCTGCAGCCGCTCGAGCGCCGAGCCGTGAGGGACGCCCTTCACCGTCGCCATATACGTCTTCGCCACATGATGGCGCGGATGGGTGAGCAGGTTGGCGAATTCGCCGTCGTTGGTCAGCAGCAGCAGCCCCTCCGTATCGTAATCGAGCCGCCCGACCGGATATACCCGTTCCTTGATGCCGGGCAAATAATCTTTGACGACCTTGCGCCCCTTGTCGTCCGATGCGCTCGTAATGACGCCCTTCGGCTTGTGCAGCATCAAATACAGCTTCGATTCGCCCCGGATCGGCTTGCCGTTCACCGTCACGACATCCGTCGCCGGATCGGCTTTCATGCCCAGCGTCGTCACGGTTTCGCCGTTCACCTGCACCCGGCCCTCGAGAATGAGCTCCTCGCATTTGCGCCGCGAGGCTACGCCGGCCTGGGCCAGCAGCTTTTGTAAACGTTCCAATGGTTTCACCTCAGTATTCATCATAACCATCCGCTATGAAAATCACAAGCCGCATGACAAAACCGGCCCCTTGGAAGGGACCGGTCATGAAAACGAAACGAATATCCGGCGTTGGGCTCAGCCGAAAACAAGCAGGGAAACGAATGCGGCGGCCAGAAATCCGACAAGATCGGAGAACAGGCCGACCTTCAGGGCGTAGCGGGTTTTCCGGATGCCGACCGCGCCGAAATAAACGGTGAGCACGTACAGGGTCGTATCGGTGCTGCCCTGAATCGTCGAGGCGATCCGACCGATCATCGAATCCGGGCCGTACGCCTTGATCAGATCGGCGGTAAAAGCGAGCGAGCCCGCGCCTGTAATCGGCCGCAGCAGACCGAGCGGCAGCACTTCGCCGGGTATGCCCAGGCTGTCGAACAAAGGCTTCACGGCCTGCACGAGCCAGTCCATCGCGCCGGAGGCGCGGAACATGGCGATCGCGACCATCATTCCGACAAGATGGGGAATAAGCGACACCGCGGTGCCGAAGCCGTCCTTCGCGCCTTCGACGAACGATTCGTACACGGGAACTTTCCGAAAGGCGGCATACAGCGGGATAAAAGCGATGAGCGCCGGGATCGTCCACGCCGATACAACGGTTATCAGCTCGTACACGGCGCCTCACCCGCCTTCCGCAATACCCGAATGGGGTGGCGTTGCTTCTGGGGCAGCTCGGGACGGACGCGGCGGACCGGAAGAAACGGGCGGGCGGGCAGCCCTTCGCCGGAACCAGCGGTCGGCCAGCAATGCGGCGGCGGTCGCGACGGCCGTGGCCGCGATCGTCGTGCCGACGATTTCCGCCGGATTGACGGAGCCGTAAGTCATGCGAATGGCGATGATCGTAGTCGGCACCAGGGTGATGCTCGATGTATTGATCGCCAGCAGCGTGCACATCGCCGGCGTCGCGGTCTCCTTGTCGGGATTCAGCTTCTGCAGCTCCTGCATCGCCTTGATTCCCATCGGCGTCGCGGCGTTGCCGAGACCGAGCAGATTGGCGCTCATATTGGACATGATGTAGCCGATAGCGGGATGATTGCGCGGCACATCGGGAAACAGCAGCCTTACAAACGGTCCCAGAAGCCTTGCGACCTTCTCCGTCAGCCCGGCGTCCTCGCCGATTCGCATGAGTCCCATCCAGAAGACGAGGATGCTGATCAACCCGAAGCTGACGGTTACGCCGCTCTTCGCTCCCTCGAACGCGGCTTCCGTAACGGCATCCATGCGTCCCGTGACGGCGGCGGCGAGCACGCTGATCACGATCATGCCGAGCCATATCCAGTTCACCATACTAGACCGCCTCCCTCCCGCGGAACAAAACGCGAAGCACCGAGGCAAATATACCGGACAATTCACGGCGATCCCGAACGGCCGCGGCCGCGGCGGCTGCCTGTTCCCTGTTTTGGCCGCCGGTCAAGGCGGCTTTCTCCGGCGGCGGCTGCACGGGTTTTACCGGCACCGATCCGATCTTCACATCGTCCAAATAAAACTCCAGCTTGCCCGCGTCACCGAGCACATAGCGCATATCCTCCTTAGTTTGCGGCACCAGACGCGTTGTAACGGCTTGCCGCTCCCCTTCCGCCAGCGGGTAGCGAAACGACCGCGCGACCGACAGTTCATAACCGGCAAGCTTCTGCCCGTTCTCGGCCAGCGCTTCAAGCGGATAGTTCCCGAATCCCCAATCGAGCAGCCGGCGATGATCGGCCCAATCGTCGCCGTCGTTCAGGGTGACGGCGGCCAGCTGTTGTCCGTTCCTTGTGGCCGAGCTCACCAGACAGCGGAAAGCTTGCTTCGTATAGCCGGTTTTCACGCCGTCCGCTCCCTCGTACAGGGCCAGCATTTTATTTTTGTTCGTCCAATTGTAATCCCAGGAATCGTTCGGATTGGGCACCGTCTTGACTCTTGTCTTGACGATATCCCGGAACACGGCGTTTCGCAGCGCATAGGCGGTAAGCTTGGCCATGTCGTTGGCGGACGAATAATGATCGGCGTCATCCAGCCCGTGCGGGTTCGCGAAACGGGTATTCTCGAGACCGAGCAGTTCCGCTTTTTTATTCATCAGGTAAACGAACCCTTCCTCAGAGCCTCCCACATGCTCGGCGATGGCGGTTGCCGCGTCGTTCCCGGAGCGCAGCATAAGTCCGTAAAGCAGATTCTGCAGACTCATTTCCTCGCCGACCTTCAGATAAATGGAGGAGCCCTCCTTCCCCGCAGCCCGCCGGCTTGTCCGGACGGCGTCCGACAGGTTGCCGTGTTCGATCGCGACGATCGCGGTCATAATTTTGGTCAGGCTTGCGATTTTCATTCGCTCATTGCCGCGGCTGCTATAGAGAATCCTGCCCGACTCGACATCGATCAATGCGGCCGCGCGTGCATTCGTCGAGATAGCGGTCGGCGCGGCCGATGCGCCGACGGGCACGAACAGCACCGATGCCAGCAGCCCCGCGGTAAGCCAATACAGTAACGTTCGCCTCATCATGTCCATCCGCCTCCTGTCGCCGCAGTTTACCCGTAGTACGCCGTACCCGACATGTATGATAACAGTATATGCCGCATTCGGCCGGATATGTCCAAGCCCGCTCGGCCGTTTCCCTTCCGCCCAGGCCCGTGTGGAAAAGAAAAAACTGCCCGAGGGCAGTTTCGGCGATGGCTCGGCGCGAGTCAAATAAGCGTGCCGGAGTTGTTGCCGCCGATGCCGCTGACGCCCGTATTCGTACCGGCTGCGCCCGTCGCGCCTGCGGTTGTGCCCGCCGTGGCCGTAGTGCCCATCGTGCCGGCTCCGGTTAATCCGCCGGTTCCGTTTGTTTGGAACATCGTCGACGTTCCGGGGTTTGCTCCGCCTTTGATCATCGATTGAAGCTTGTCCACCACTTTCGGGGCGGAGTCGATCATCCGTTCCCACAGATGCGTCGAATTATCCAGCGAGACGATTTTGACGCCGTGCGAGCCGACGACAAGAAACGCGATCGGCGTAATCGATACGCCGCCGCCGCTGCCGCCGCCGAAAGGCAGTGAAACCGAGGCGTTATGCTCTTCAATCACCGCGCTCGTTCCCGAGCTGCCGTCGAAGCGGATATCGCTGCCGCCGGCCACAAAGCCGAAACCGACCTTCGAGATCGGCATGATGACGCTGCCGTCCGGCGTTTGTACCGGATCGCCGACGATCGTATTGACGTCAACCATCTCTTTTATGCTTTCCATTGCCGTTTCCATCAGCCCTTGAATCGGGTGTTCATTCATCATGTCGTTTCGGCCTCCTGTATGATCGTAATTCTGCGCTTTTAGCTTGCCCAGCCAGCAAAATGTTATGCTTTAGGCGCTTCGCGGCTGCATGTCTTTCAATAGACGGAACCAGCCGGTCACCCCTCCCTTCTCTTTGCCGGCATGAATCAGCAGCCTGATCCCCATGGCAGCGACCGCGGACACACGAATTCGGGCTCTGTAATGCAGTTCGGTCGAGAACGCCGTCGCGTTAAACAACGGAATGACCTCCAGTTGAGGCGATGCTTGCAGCCGGACAAGCTGCGACAGCACCCCGAGCACGGACGTCTTGACGGACCATGCCAACCCGGTCGTCATGGCGGTCGACACGGCATCCCCCGTTCCGACGGTCGTTGTCCAGCGCCATTCCTTCATCCGGATACTGCAAAGCATCCGCTTAACGACGTCGGACAGATCTCGGGTGAAACGCAGCATGTCGCGCGTCTTTTCGAAAAGTTTCTTGGCGGCTTGGGCATCCACCGATTCCGCGGCGGACGAAGCCAGCTTCTCGCCGAGCGTATTTCCGCTCCGTTCCGACTGCAGCTTAACGCTCGTCCCCTGAAAGCGGGCGAAGGGGATGACGAGGCGGTACCTTATAATGCCCCAAAGGACCGTTACGTCGAGCTGCATGTAATCGTCCCGGCCTTTACGGCTTACGTGGCCCGTCAGTGAGATGTCGGATAGGGCGACAGCCAAAAGCAGCAAAAAAAAGAGACCTGCGGCCGTCCACCCGAATAGCACGCCTCCAAGCACGGCTGTTCACCCCGCTTTCCTGAAGTTGACGCTATTAGTATGGCTTGGCGCACAAATCTCATGCGAACGAATTTAACGTACGGATGCCTTAACCATTATCACGGATAGGAAGATTGCCGACTAATCCTTGTATTCGTCGAGCGTAATCTGCACACTGTCCAGCTTCTCGAACAGCATCTGGGTCTGCTCCTCCAGCAGCGCCTGCTCGTCCACGGACGACGGCTCGGGCAGCGCTTCGAGACCGGCAAGCCCGAAATAATCGAGGAACGATTTTGTCGTACCGTACAGAATCGGCCGGCCGATCGCCTCCGCGCGCCCGACCTCCTCGATCAGATCCTTGTTCACCAGCGAGTGCAGCGCGCGTTCGCTTTTCACGCCGCGAATTTCCTCGATCTCGACGCGTGTGATCGGCTGCCGGTAAGCGACGATAGCGAGCGTCTCAAGCGCGGCCTGCGACAGGCTTTGCCGTCCCGGCGAATACGCCATCCGCTCGAAATAGACCGCGTGCTCGGGCGCCGTCGTGAACCGGTAGGCTCCGGCCACCTCCGCGATGCGGATGCCGCGCCCGCCGGCCGCCATCTCGCTTCGCATTTCCTCGACCGCATCTTTGACAAGACCCGGGTCGGTCTCCGTAATTTCGGCGAGCTGTTTGACGCCGATCCCCTCGTCCCCCGCCATGAACAGCAGGCCTTCAATAATCGACTTCAAGCTCGGAAAGTCCACCTTCTAACGCGTCCCCTTTCCAATGGATGACGATATCGTCAAACAACCGGTGTTGAAAGCATTGGATCTGCTTCATCTTCATCAGCTCGAGAATCGCAAGAAACGTGACGACGATCTCCTGCCTGTCCATCTCCTGCCGAATCAGCTTTGAGAAGCGGACCATCTCATTGTCCTTGAGCAAATCGACGATATCCCGAATCCGGTCCTTGACCGAAATTTCGTCGCGCTTGACCGTTGACACGATGTTGCGGCGGGCCGCCTTGCGAAGAGCCTTCTGGAACGCCGCGATCAGATCGTTCACATGGAGTCCCTTCACCGGATTGGCGGGCACGGAAGGCATGAACCGCGTCAAATCCTCCGGTTCCTTGGTGAACACCAGCCCCCGCTCCGTCTCAAGGCCCCGCAGCTGCTCGGCAATGAGCTTGAATTTGCGGTATTCGACCAGCTTCTGAATAAGCTCGTCCCGCGGGTCAAGCCCGTCGTCGCCCCATTCATCCGTCAGGTCATCCTCGATGACCGGCGGCTTGGGCAGCAGCTGCTTGCTCTTCATCGCCAGCAGCGTGGCGGCCATCACGAGAAATTCGCTCGTCAATTCCAGCTCGAGCTCCTGCATCGCGCCCAGATAGGCCATGTATTGGTCGGTTATTTCACTGACGGAAATGTCGTGGATGTCGATTTCAGCCTTATCGATGAGATGCAGCAGCAAATCCAGCGGACCTTCGAACGTTTCCAGCTTGTAATGCACCGTCACGCAAACTTCCTCCCAGAATTTCTCGTTTTAGCCTTTGAGCGCGCTTGTCAGGTTCGCCATCTCGATGGCGGATACGGCCGCTTCCCAGCCTTTGTTGCCGGCTTTCGTCCCGGCCCGCTCGACCGCCTGCTCGATCGAATCCGTCGTAAGCACGCCGAAAATCGTCGGCACGCCCGTCTTCAATGCGATCGCCGCCACGCCCTTCGCCGCTTCATTGCAAACATAATCGAAGTGCGGCGTCGACCCGCGAATGACCGCGCCGAGCGTAACGACCGCGTCGTATTTGCCGCTCTCCGCCATTTTCTGGGCGATGAACGGAATCTCGAAAGCGCCGGGAACCCAGGCGATCTCCACCTCGTCCTCGCCCGCGCCGTGACGCTTGAACGCGTCGAGCGCGCCGCTCAGCAGCTTGCCGGTAATAAACTCGTTGAACCGTCCGACGACGACCCCGTATTTCAAGCCTTGCGATACCAAATTGCCTTCGTATATTTTCGCCATGTTTATCTCATCCTTTATATCGGTTTGTAGGTTTAGTCGTTGAAATCGAGCAAATGGCCGAGCTTCGACTGCTTGGTGTGCAAATAATCCGCGTTATCCTCGTTCTCCTGCATTTGCAGCGGCACCCGCTCGACAACCTCGATGCCGTAGCCTTCAAGCCCTTTGATCTTGCGCGGGTTGTTCGTCAACAGCCGCATCTTGCGCACGCCGATATCCTTCAAAATCTGGGCGCCGATGCCGTAATCGCGCAGGTCGGGCTTGAACCCCAATTGAATATTCGCGTCAACCGTGTCGAATCCCTGCTCCTGAAGGGCGTAAGCCTTCAGCTTGTTGATCAGGCCGATGCCGCGCCCTTCCTGGCGCATGTACAGCAGCACGCCGTTGCCGGCCTCGTCGATCTGCCGCAGCGCGGCGTCAAGCTGCGGCCCGCAGTCGCAGCGGTGCGAGTGAAACACGTCGCCGGTCAGGCATTCGGAGTGGACACGAACCAGCGTCGGCGTCTTCTCGTCGATCTGTCCTTTCACGAGCGCCACATGCTCCTTGCCGTCCACCACATTCGTATAAGCCACCGCCCGGAACACGCCGTAGTCCGTCGGCATCTTGACGTCGACCGCCCGCTCGACGAGCTTTTCCTTTTCATTCCGGTAGCGGATCAAATCCTGGATCGTGATCAGCTTCAAACCGTGTTTCTCGCGGAATTTCATCAGATCCGGCAGGCGGGCCATCGTCCCGTCCTCGTTGATCACCTCGCAAATGACGGCCGCCGGGTAGGAGCCGCACATCCGGGCCAGATCGACGGCCGCTTCGGTGTGGCCCGCCCTGCGCAGCACGCCGCCTCTTTTGGCGATCAGCGGGAAAATATGGCCGGGGCGCCGAAAATCGGACGGCCCCGTCTTCGGATCGATCATCGCCTTCACGGTCTGCGAACGCTCAAACGCCGATATGCCGGTCGTCGTCGACACGTGGTCGACCGATACCGTGAACGCGGTGCCGTGGTAATCCGTATTATGATTCACCATCGGCGGCAGGTCCAGCTGATCGGCTCGCTCCTGCGAGATCGGCACGCACACCAGGCCGCGCGCTTCGGTGATCATGAAATTGATCACCTCGGGGGTCGCCTTGTCGGCAAGCGCGATCAGGTCTCCCTCGTTCTCCCGGTCCTCGTCGTCCACGACGATGACCGACTTGCCGAGAATCAGATCGTAGATGGCGTCTTCGATCGCATCGAAATTTTCCGTCGGTTTCATTCGTGCTCCCTCCCTGTCCTTATCTATGTCGATTGTTCACATAAAACCGTTATCCGTGAGAAAAGCGGCGGTCAATCCGCCCCGCCCGGCGGCTTCGTCCGCGTCCGCTCGGGGCCCGCAGCGGAGCAGGTGCTCCACATATTTGCCCAAAATATCGCACTCGACGTTGACCGACGCGCCCGCCTGCTTGTACTGCAGCGCCGTCTCCCGCAGCGTATGCGGGATGATCGACACCCCGAACGTTTCGCCGTCGGTGCGGGCGACCGTCAGGCTGACGCCGTCGATCGTAACGGAGCCGTGCGGCACGATATAACGCATGAACGCCGGATCGGCCAGCCGGAAATCGAACCGGACGGCGTTCTCCTCCCGTTTGCGCGACACGATGTCCGCGGTGCCGTCCGCGTGTCCCTGCACGATATGGCCGCCGAACCGCCCGCCCGCCGCCATCGCGCGCTCCAGATTGACCGGATCGCCCGGCTTCAGATCCTTCAGATTGGAGTGGCGGAACGTTTGCGGCGTCACATCCATTGTGAACGACTGACGGTCGAACGACGTGACCGTCAGGCAGACGCCGTTAATCGCGATGCTGTCGCCAAGCTTCACGCCGGCAAGCACGAGCGAAGCTTCAACGTCCAGCACCAGGGCTTCGCCCTGCCGCCCGACACGGCGCAGCTTGCCGACTTCCTCTACCAGTCCCGTAAACATATCGGTTCATCTCCTCCCTTGCGGCCGCCCAAGCACGCCGCCGGCGCCCGCCTTCAGCCGCCATATACCGGATAGCCGGCAATGCAGATGTCTTCGCCGTAAGTTTCCACGGTCACCCTGTCGAGGCGGACGGCGTCCGCCATCCGCGCAAAGCCTCCGAAATCGAACAGGCCGGGTGCTTCCGGTCCGCCGATGATCTTGGCGGCATAGAACAGAACGGCTTTGTCGATGAGGCCCGCCTCCAGCATGGCGCCGTTCAAGCGTCCGCCTCCCTCGAGCAAGACGGATGAAATTTCCCGTTCGCCCAGCCGGCGCATGGCCAGCTTCAAATCGATGCGCTCGCCGCTTCCGCACGCCAGCACTTGGACGCCGGCCGCTTCCAGCGCTTGGATGCGTTCCGGATCGGCGCTTTCCGTCGTCAGCACAATGGTCGGCGCCAATCCGTCGCTGAGCAGCCTGGCCGTGAGCGGGAGCCGCAGCTTCGCGTCCGTTACGATTCGGACCGGATCGATGCCGGGCACGGGCAGCCTCGTCGTCAAGGACGGATCGTCCGCCAGCACCGTGCCCGCGCCGACCATGATCGCTTGATGCGTGTGCCTCAGCGCATGGACGGCCGCCCGCGCCGCTTCCCCCGTCACCCAGCGGCTGTCCCCCGTCCTGGACGCGATGCGGCCGTCCAGCGTCGAGGCGGTTTTCAAGGTCACGAACGGCAGGCCTGTCGTAATATATTTCTCGAACGCCTCATTCAGCTTGCGGGATTCCGCCTCCAGCACGCCCGACGTCACCTCGATGCCGTGCGCCCTAAGCTTCGCAATCCCTCTCCCGGAAACCTGCGGATTCGGATCGGTCGCCGCGACGACGACGCGCGCGGCCCGCGCGGCCGCGATCCGGTCCGCGCAGGGCGGCGTTTTTCCGTAATGGCTGCAAGGCTCGAGCGTCACATACACGGTCGACCCTTCCGCCTCTTCTCCCGCCATGTTCAGCGCATGCACCTCGGCATGGCCGGTGCCCCGCTTCAGGTGGCTGCCCACCCCGACGATCCGGCCGTCCTTGACGATGACGCAGCCGACTACCGGATTGATGCCGGTCTGGCCCGACGCCTTGGAGGCAAGCTCCACGGCAAGCCGCATATAGTACTCATCGTTAATCGGTTCGATCAAAGCAAACAACCCCCGTGGGAATGCTTCCCTCGGGGGCCGGAACGAGAATATGGAACGGATGGCTTCGGCAACCCGAAACAAGCCTGCATGCCTTTGTGAAAAAAAGAACAAAGACAGCGAGCGTCGCCCATTTTGCCGGCCGGACCGTTTCCTTCTCCCATCCAGACTATACTGTCGGTCCCGGAATTGCACCGGGTCCACCGTTTCCGCCGCGCATGACCGTCAAGCGATGCCTGCTTCGGACAAAACCGGGTCACGGACTGACGCGCTGCGGGAAATCGGCTTTACGCCGCCGCATTGCGATCACCGCCGGTAGGGAATTTCACCCAACCCCGAAGGAAAGACAACCATTTATTTAATTTCCGCCGATGCTTGTTTCGTTCATTCGCCCGCGGTCAATGCTTTATCGCAAATCCGCGCTGCGATTGATTTGAATAGTATCACCGCAAAATGAAAAAAGCAAGGATTTTCATTCTTCCTGCTCCGCTATTTTGTCATATCGGATCGGATTGTGAAACCTTCATCGGCGTACAATCGTCAAAAAGCCGGATTCCCGCTAGTGTCGGGAATCCGGCGATTATTCGTCCGGAAGACGCCGTTATACTTCGACGACTTCCACTTTCTCCATCACTTCGCGGCCTTGGAACGCGTCTACATGCTCCATGCCTTTGACGACTTTGCCGAACACCGTATGCTGGCCGTCCAGGTGCGGCTGCGGCTGGTAGCAAATATAAAATTGGCTGCCTCCCGTATTGCGGCCGGCATGGGCCATCGCCAGCGTGCCGCGCTCGTGCTTGTTCGGGTTGATTTCACAGTTGATCGTGTACCCCGGACCGCCGGTGCCGGTGCCTTTCGGGCACCCGCCCTGCGCGACGAAGCCCGGAATGACGCGGTGGTAGTTCAGACCGTTATAGAAGCCCTCGTTCGCCAGCTTCTCGAAATTGGCTACCGTATTGGGCGCGTCCTTCTCGAACAAATCGATTACGATTTCCGCGCCGTTCTGCATTTTGATTTTCGCTTGCTTTGCCATGTAGGGCGATTCAACTCCTTGCCGTTTTTACCCATGATACTATAAACCCTGCCGAAGCGCAAAAAGGCGCCCGAAGCAAAAGGACGAAGGAGCGCTGAGCCCCTTCGTCCCGTTATCGACTCGCTTACTTTGCGGCGCCGGATTTCTGCAGCCTTGCGGGAATGACGTCGTTGACGACGATGTCGTCGAGCGACTCGCGCTTGACGGCAAGAGACGCTTCGCCGTCCTTCACGAATACGACGGCCGGACGGCGGATCCGGTTGTAGTTGCTTGCCATGGCGTAGTTGTAGGCGCCCGTGCAGAACACAGCGAGCAGGTCGCCCGTCCGCACCTTCGGCAGTTCCAGATCCCAGATCAGCATGTCGCCGCTCTCGCAGCACTTGCCGGCGATCGAAACGCTCTCTTCCTTCGGATCGTTGGCGCGGTTGGCCAGAATCGCCTCGTATTTCGAATCGTACAGCGCGGGACGCGGATTGTCCGTCATGCCGCCGTCAACGGCGACATATTTGCGCACGCCCGGAATGTCCTTGCTTGTCCCGACGGTGTACAGGGTGGTGCCGGCATCGCCGACCATGCTGCGGCCCGGCTCGACCCAAATCTCGGGCAGCGGAAACTTCGCTTCGGTGAAATGGGCAATGATCGCATCGGTGATCGCTTTGACGTAGGTCGCGATCGGCAGCGGCGCATCTGCTTCGGTATAGCGGATGCCGAACCCGCCGCCCAGGTTGATGACCTGGAAGGTCAGGCCGAGCTCGTCCCGGACTTGCACCGCGAACGCCGCCACTCTGTCCACCGCCATGCGGAAGCCTTCGACCTCGAAAATCTGCGAGCCGATATGCGAATGCACGCCCAGCACGTTGAGGTTCGCGAGCGCAATCGCCTGCTTGATGCCCTCGTACGCCGCGCCGTTGCCGAGATCGAAGCCGAATTTGGAATCCGTCTGGCCGGTCGAAATGAATTCGTGCGTGTGCGCCTCCACGCCCGGGGTGATCCGGAGCAGCACGTTAACCTTTATGCCTTTGTCCCCGGCGAGCGCGTTCAGCAGGTGCAGCTCAACGAAGTTGTCCACGACAAAGCAGCCGATGTCGGCGTCGAGCGCCATGTTGATTTCGTCCGGCGTCTTGTTGTTGCCGTGGAAATGAATGCGCTGCGACGGAAAGCCGGCTTTCAGCGCAGTGTAAAGCTCGCCGTCGGAAACGACGTCAAGCGACAGATTCTCCTGCTCGGCGATGGCGCACATCGCCATGACGCTGAACGCCTTGCTGGCGTAAGCGACCTGGAATTTCAGGCCGGAAGCGCGGAACGCCTCCACATATTCGCGGGCGCGCTGGCGGACAAGCGCCTCGTCCACAATATAAAGCGGCGTGCCGAATTCCGCCGCCAGACCGGACACGTCGCAGCCGCCGATCTCGAGATGACCTTTGGCGTTGATTTTGCTGGTACCATGTAAGTACATCGATTTACCCCTCTGCTTTCCTGGAAAAAGTCCAAATGGATTTGCATCATTTGTACTTCAGTATACCTCATAGAGGGGAGAGGAGAAATGGATAAATTCGCAAATCATTTGTATTTGCGCGCAGTCTACCTATGGTCGGGCAGCTTGTCCGGCTGCCTCGGCTTCAGCAGGCTCGGCCGCTTGCGCTGCTGAAGGAACGGCGGCCGGATCATGACGGCGGCCATCGCTTTCGGGTTAAACGGAATGAACGGCCATAAATACGGGCGGTTAAACGACCTTTCCATGGATAGCAGCACGACGAGCAGCGTACAGCCGACCACAAAGCCCGGCACCTTAAAGGCGGCGACGGCCAGAATGAGCACAAGCCGCACGATCCGGTTGGCCAATCCGAGCTCGTAATTCGGCGTGGCGAACATGCCGATCGCCGCGATGGCCATATACAGGATGACCTCGTTGATAAACAGCCCCGTCTCCACCGCGATGTCGCCGATCAGGATCGCCGCGATGAGCGACATGGCTGTCGCGAGCGGCGTCGGCGTGTGCACCGCGGCCATGCGCATCAGGTCGACCCCGGCCTCCACCAGCAGAAATTGCAGCAGCAGCGGGATCCTTCCGGCATCGGTCGGCCCGATGAAGCTGAGCGCCGGCGGCAGCAGATCGGGCTGCAGCACATAGAGAAACCATAGCGGCAGCAGGAAAAGCGAGATCAGAATTCCGGCATAGCGGACGAGCCGCAAATAGCTTCCGATGAAAGGCGTTTGCCGGTTCTCTTCCGCGTGCTGCATCAAATCGAAGAGCGTGGTCGGCAAAATCATGACGCTCGGCGTCGTATCCGTCATCACTGCGACATGCCCGTTGAGCAGATGGGACGCGACCACATCGGGGCGCTCGGAGTAACGGACTAGCGGAAACGGGTTCCAGCCCCGCTTCACGGTCGCCTCCTCGAGCTGCTTGTCCGCCAGCGGCAGGCCGTCGGTTTTCACCGCTCTAATCTTTTCCCTGATCGAATCGACCAGCTGCTTGTCCGCGATATCGGCAATATACGCGATGCAAACGTCGGTTTGCGTCCGTTTCCCCACCTTGAGCACCTCGTACCGCAGCTCCTTGTCCCGCAGCCGTCTGCGCACAAGCGAGACGTTCACCATCAACGTTTCGACGAAGCCGTCCCGGCTGCCGCGCACGACGCGCTCGGTCGTCGGCTCGTCCGGGCCCCTGGACGGGAAGCTTTTGGCGTCGATGACCAGCGCCGCGCCCTCATGCTCGACATAGAAAGCCGTGGAACCCGACAGCACGGCGTCCAGCATGGCGTCGAAGTCCGTTTCTTTCATCACCTGGGATGCGGGGACAAAATGCTCCAGAAAAGCGTGCAGCGCATCGGCCGAAACCTGGTCCGGATTCAGGTAGGTCAGCCGCTTCAGCACTTCCGTAAGGACGGACCCATTCGATAGCCCGTTCATGAAAAGCATGGCGGTGCGGCGGTCGCCGAACGTCATCTCGCGCAGCACCACGTCGAAGCTGACGTCGAGGCCGACCTCGTCCTTCAGCAAGCTGCGGAAATGCTCCAGCTTGGACGGAATCGGGCGGGCTTCTTCCTTTTGAGAAACTTCCACATGAAGCCGGGAGCGCATAAAAGGCTCGGTTTCCGTCAGGCGCTGCGGTTCATTGCCGTCCTGGCCGGCCGGGGCGCCGGCAGGCATCTCCGTTGTTTCCCCGTGCTCTTCATTCCATTCGTTCATCTCGTTTCCTCCGTATGCGGTGCGGTTTCACACCGTTATCGATGGAAGACCAGCCAGTCGAACAACGAGCCGGTTACCTTCCCGAGCACCATGGCCAGCACCAGGCCTTTCAAATATTCCGACAAGCGCAGCCGTTTCGCCATAATCGGCAGAACGTTCACTACTTCGGTGAGCGCAGCGGCCAGCATGCCGACGAAAATGCCGTCGAACAATCCGACCGCGGGCAGCATCACGTACTGCGGCAAACTCATCGTCCAATCGAAAAAATCGGCAAATGTCCAGTATACGGCCCCGACGACAATCGCCGTCTCGAACCAGAACGATTTGCGGTAAGCGCGGGCCAGCTGCGCCAGCCTGGGAATCAGGTCCAGAATGACAAGCAGGGCGACAAGACCGCTTCCGACCGCCACGCCGCCGGACAAGCCGACCAGCACAACGGCCGAATGAGCCAGCAGCTCAAGCATCCGGATCGCCCCTTTTGTGGTGTGCTCCCTTCAGCTTTCTCATTTCGTCGGCAATCACGTAGGCGTTCACATTTTCCTGGTACAGGTACAGCTCGACCTCCAGCGGATTCGGCTCCTCATTCAATCGTTTGCGGAACAGATGGTTGAAGAACACGACCATGCCGAGCCCGACCCCGATCGAATAGGGTACCTGGAACCAGAACGGATGCTCCTTCTTCTCGCCGGTGATCAGCTCCGTAATCCGGATATGCACCTCGTTCATGCTGACATCCGCGTGAAAATTCATGATGGCCAGACCGGCGCCGAAAAACAGCAGCAGCCATGCGAAAATGAGCACGGCCAGGTTGGCCTTCACCGGCTTCGAATCGACCGTGACGAGCACCTGGGGATCGCCGAAATATTCGACGTTGAGGCCGGGCTCGACCTCCGTGACCGCCCTGACGACGTGCAGCATGTCGATCACGACGCGATTGCCGTCATCGGGATGGTGACGGTATATTTCAACTCCGGCAAGCCTCCGCTCAAGGTCGCCCCCGGCAAGCAGCCGCGCCGCCGCGCCGAGCCTGACGGTACCGCCGGGCGGCAGCGGAATCCGTTTGCGGAGCCTTAAATACAACGTTCCCGGATGCGGTTCGTTCATGCGCGATCATCCCTTTGTTGGCGCTTTTTCCCGGTTAGTATGAGGAGCGAAAATTGAATCTATGCAAAAAGACCGCATCGCCGGATGCGGTCGCCATCGTTCCATCCAAGCGGCGCAAAAGGACCGGATCGCGCTATTGCGCAATCTGGTCCTTGATCGTCTGCAATATTTTTTTCTCCAGCCTGGACACCTGCACCTGCGATATGCCGAGCCGGGAAGCGACCTCGGACTGCGTCTGATCCCGGTAATACCGCAAGTAAACGATAAGCCGCTCGCGCTCCGACAGCGTTTCGATCGCTTCGTTCAGCGTCAGCTTGTCGAACCACTTCTCCTGGTTGTCGTCCGCGATCTGGTCCATCAGCGTGATCGGATCCCCGTCGTTCTCGAACACTGTTTCGTGAATCGAAGCCGGCGGTTTATTCGCTTCCTGCGCGAAAACGACGTCCTCCGGGCGGATGCCGAGGCTTTCGGCGACCTCGCCGACCGTCGGAAGCCGGCCCAGCTCCTTCGACAGCTCGTCCTTCGTCTTCCGCACCTTGTTGGCAAGCTCCTTCAGCGACCGGCTCACTTTGAGCGTGCCGTCATCGCGGAGAAACCGCTGGATTTCGCCGATAATCATCGGCACCGCGTAAGTGGAAAACTTGACGTCGTAGGAGAGGTCGAATTTGTCGACCGACTTCAGCAGGCCGATGCAGCCGATCTGGAACAGATCCTCCGGCTCGTACCCCCGGTTGATGAATCGCTGCACGACGGACCATACGAGCCGGATATTGCCGTTCACCAGCTTATCCCTCGCACTCGTCTCTCCGGATTGGCTTAGGGCGATCAATCGTTTCACTTCCGCGTCATCCAAAAACGGCTGCGAGTTTTGTTTCAAATCGGCTTCCATGAGGCCCAACCCCTACCCGCTTAGTTATAAAGCGCCTTTTTGGATTCAATTCGCTTGAACATGACGATCTGCGTCCCTTTGCCCGGCTCGCTTGTCACCTCAAACGAGTCCATGAAATTTTCCATGATCGTAAAGCCCATGCCCGAGCGCTCCATATCCGGCTTGGATGTATACAGCGGCTGACGGGCCAGCTCCAGATCCTCGATTCCGCTGCCCTCGTCCTTCACCATGATCGACACCGTATCGCCTTCGATTCGCGATTCAATCGTGACGGTTCCGTTCGGATCGCCGTTATAGCCGTGGATGATCGCATTCGTGACCGCTTCCGAGACCGCCGTCTTCAAATCGTTAAGCTCCTCCATCGTCGGATCCAGCTGGGACACGAAGGCGGCGACGGCGATCCGGGCAAACGCCTCATTCTCGGAACGGCTGGCAAAGGTGAGCGACATCTGATTCGAATCGTTCATGATACGACCTCCAGGCTCGTGAGCGCGGAGCGCTCGTTATCGTATATCGCCAAAATCTTGAACAGACCCGACAGCTCGAACAGCCTGTAAACGGCCGGATTGACGTCGCAAACCACCATTTTGCCGCCGCGCGACTTCAGCAGCTTATATCGCCCGAGAATAACCCCAAGTCCCGAGCTGTCCATAAACAGCAAATCCTTCAGGCTGAGAATAATATGATCGGCGCCTCCCCTCAGGATCGCCTCCTCCATCTGCTGCCGAACCGAATCGGCCGTATGATGGTCGAGCTCGCCGATCAGCCTGACGATCAGCACGTTGCGGTAATGCTCCAGTTCCACCTGCAAACGCATCTTCTGTTCACTCCTCCCCTCGGATAGAACAGTGTTTTCTACGCCGCGAGGGCGCAATCCTGCCTCCCGACAAAACTAGAACCACGTTGCTAGAAGCCGACACAAACCGCGCTGCCGGCCGCCGGGCGCTTATCCCCTCGGATCAGGTGAAAAGCTCCGCCGTCGTCCGTTTGAACAGCGTCCACCAGCCGGCTCTGCCGATCGTCTGCGGCGATTGCACGTCGAATTCGGCGAGCACCTTGTCCTCCTGGAGAACGATCAGCTTTCCGATCTTTTGCCCTTGCTGCACGGGCGCCTTCAGCGGGGCGTCCAGCCGGAACTCATGGCGGATGTCGGTCTTTTTCGCTCCGCGTTTCATCATCACGCTGTAAGGGTACGAAGCGGTCAGCTTGAGCTCGGCTACCTTCCCCTTGGCGACAGGAACCGTTCCGATCACGTCTCCCTCTTTGAAAATCGGCACATTCGTATATTGCGCGAACGCGTAGTCGAACATCTGCGACACCTCGGCGTTGCGCGTTTTCGTATTCGGCTCGCCCATCACGACCGCAATGATCCGGAACTGGTCGCGGACGGCCGTGGCGGACAAGCAGAACTTCGCTTCGCTCGTATAGCCCGTCTTCAGCCCGTCGGCGCCGGAATAGAACCGGACGAGCTTATTGGTGTTCACCAGCCAGAACGGCTTCTCGCTGTCCTTGCGGAGATAGTCCTGATAGAGGCCGGTATATGCCGTGATCTCACGATACTTCAACAGCTCCTTCGACATGATCGCGATATCGCGGGCAGAGGAATAATGATCGGGGGCGGGAAGACCGTTCGCATTGGCGAAACGGGTGTTTTTCAGACCGAGCTCCTGCGCCTTCTCGTTCATCATCCGCACGAACTCCTGCTCGGTGCCCGCGATTTTCTCGGCCAGGGCGACAGAGGCGTCGTTGCCGGAGGCAAGCGCGATCCCCTTGAGCAAGTCCTGCACCGTCATTTCTTCTCCCGGCTCGAGGAAAATTTGCGATCCGCCCATGGACGCGGCGTATTCACTGGTCGCTACCTTGTCGGTCAGCTTAAGCCTGCCTTCGTCGAGCGCCTCCATGACCAGCAGCATCGTCATGATTTTCGTAATGCTGGCGGGAGGCAGCCGCTCATAGCTGTTTTTCTCGAAAATAATCGTCCCGCTGTCGGCGTCCATCAGAATGGCCGAACGCGCCGACGGCGCGAGGTCGACGTTCTCGGCTTGCCCTTGCTTGGGCTGCTGCCCCGCCTGCGGCTTGGCCGGTTCCTCCAGCGCGAATGCCGGATTCGTGCCGGCCAATAAGACTGTACATGCAAGCAGGCTTGCAAGCTTCCATTTCTTCATTGCGTGTCCCCTCCGGTAAAATAGAATGGCGGCTGCGGAGCCTGTCCAGGCCGCACCAAGGCTAGCTTCTTTCCTTCAGTATCGCCGGGGACGATGAAAATTATTCCAGTCTTTGCGCGAAAAAAAGAAACCCCGCAAGAAGGTTTGAGGCCTTCCTCCAAGGTCCGGATCGATTCGCGGTTCGGCCGTCTATAGGCTGCGCCCCGGTTTCTTGATACTCCACCCTTCTCCGGCGCGCGTATCATTCCTCATTCCACCCATTCCTCCTGCACCGCGCACCACTCTTCTCCTCCACGCATTCCTCACGCATTCCTCCGGCAACCATTTACCTTTCTCCTCTTCATCTCCCGATAGCGAACAAAGTACACTAATAAGAAACGGATTTCTTTAGTCAACGTCGGTTTGTTGCAGTCAGGCTTAAATAATGAACTTTGTTCTCTACTAGCGAAAAGAAGTTCTCTAATAGAGAATTTGGTTCATTAACCTGCCTATTCTCGCTCCCCAGCGATTTTTAGCGAAATAACTTCCCTATTAAGGAACTGATTTCCCTAACCGTGCTGCATTTCAGATAATCGGCGTAGCTTTTCACGCATAGCGACCCATGTGGCTCGACTCGCCGCGCCTTGCAGCGCCGCAACGTACGACGGTAACCGCGCGCCGCTTTCAAAGGAACGACAAAGAGCCGCCGGCGAGGTTTCCCTCGCCGGCGGTACATTCCGCCCCTCGCAGATTCGTTGCCTGCACAGATTCGTTAGCAAGTTAGCACGATCGCTATACGAACCGCTCGATGCCGTCCTTCGTCACAACCGACAGCACGAGCGACCGCCCGGCCGGCGCCTCCGGCCCGATCTCGAACGCCTCGCGCACCTCGGCGGCAACCTCGGCCGCCGCACCGGCGTCGGCCCGGGCGTGCAGCATGGCGATCACATCGCCGGACCGCACGGCGTCGCCGATCTTGCGGCTCAGCACGACGCCGACCGCGTGATCGATCGCCTCTTCCTTCGTCGCGCGGCCGGCCCCGAGCCGCATCGCGGCGATGCCGAGCTTCTCCGCATCGATGCGCCGGACATAGCCCTCCGCTTCGGCGCGCACCTCCATGAGCGCAGCGGCTTGCGGCAGCAGCCGCGGATCATCGACCGCTCCGACATCCCCGCCCTGGGCCGCAACGAACGCCCGAAACTTGGCGAACGCCTCTCCGCCGGACAGCTTCGCTTCCAGCAATGCCCGCGCCTCTTCGACCGTCTTCGCCTGCCCGCCGAGCACGACCATATGGGACGCCAGCGTCAGGCACAGCGATGTGAGATCCTCCGGTCCGCGACCCTGAAGCGTCTCGACAGCCTCCGCCACTTCCAGAGCGTTGCCGATAGCAAAGCCGAGCGGCTGGTCCATGTCGCTGATGACGGCAGCCGTCTGCCTGCCGACCTCCGTGCCGATCGCAACCATGGCCTCGGCCAGTCTCTCGGCGTCCTCCACCGTCTTCATGAACGCGCCGCCGCCCGCCTTCACGTCAAGCACGATGGCGTCGGCGCCGGCCGCGATTTTCTTGCTCATGACCGAGCTTGCGATCAGCGGCACCGATTCAACGGTAGCCGTCACGTCCCGCAGCGCGTACAGCTTTTTGTCGGCAGGCGCCATGTCTCCGCTCTGACCCACGACCGCGAGACCGGTTTCGTTCACCTGACGGATAAAGGCTTCGCGGGCCAGCTCCGTCCGGAAGCCGGGGATCGACTCGAGCTTGTCGACCGTCCCGCCGGTATGTCCGAGCCCGCGGCCGGACATCTTCGCGACCGGCACGCCTGCAGCCGCCACCAAAGGGGCGACGATCAGCGTCGTTTTGTCGCCGACGCCGCCGGTGCTGTGCTTGTCGACCTTGATGCCGTCGATCGCCGACAAATCAAGCGTGTCGCCGGAGTTCGCCATCGCCGTCGTCAATTCCGCCGTTTCCTCCGCTGTCATCCCCTGAAAGAAAACGGCCATCGCCCAGGCCGACATCTGATAATCCGGCACGGCCCCGGAGCAATAACCGTTTACGATAAAAGCGATCTCGGAAGCGGTGAGCGTCTCTCCGTTCCGCTTCCGCTGAATAATGTCAACCGCACGCATAAAAGGGGCCCCCTGCTACGATTTTTTCCGCCGTGCCGCCTTCGCCCGCTTCTCTACCTGCACCCGCAGAATCAGTTCGTCGAGGGATTGGCTCAAATGCAGCACTTCTTGATGAAGGATATTGTTTTTTGTCGCTGCAGCGATCATTTTGCCCCGCAAACGCTCCACTTGTACGAGTAGCTGCTTGTCCATCTCTTCACTCCACGTCAGATTTCAGATTACACAGGACATTATACGACGGACGGAGCACAAAGGATGTCAGATTAGGTCGGCATAATTGTTACAATTGTGTTACAACCCGGGACGATCTGGTACTACAGCGCCGGAATCACGCCCAATACGAGTCCCAGGAAACGGGACTTGACGCGCTCCGTCGTCTCGATGACCTCATCATGCGACAGCGGCTGGTCCAAAATGCCCGAAGCCATGTTGCTGATGCACGATATGCCGAGCACCTCGAGGCCCGAATGCCGCGCCGCGATCACCTCGGCGACCGTCGACATGCCTACCGCGTCCGCTCCCATCGTCCGCATCATGCGGATTTCGGCCGGCGTCTCGTAGGACGGGCCCAGCACGCCGACATATATGCCCTCGCGCAGCGCAAAGCCCTGCTCCTCCGCCGTTTTCCTAGCCGCGGCGCGCAAGCGCCGGCTGTAAGCCTCCGACATGTCGGGAAAACGGGGGCCGAGCTCCGCTTCGTTCGGTCCGATCAGCGGGTTTCGCCCTTGCAGATTGATATGGTCGCTGATCAGCATCAAATCCCCCGGCTCGAAGGACGTGTTGATTCCGCCGGCCGCATTGGTAACGACAAGCTTGCCTGCTCCGAGCGCTTTCATGACGCGCACCGGAAAAGCGGTCAATTCGGGAGCGTAGCCCTCATACATGTGGAACCGGCCGCGCATCAGCACGACCTGACGGCCCGCCAGCCTGCCGATCAGCAGCTCGCCGGCATGCCCTTCGACCGTGGAGAGAGGAAAATGCGGGATAGCCTCATAGGGAATCGTGACCGCGTCGGTCACATGGTCGCCCAGAATGCCGAGACCCGAGCCCATGATCAGCCCGATCCCGGGCGCGGCGCCGGATGTGCGGGACCGGATAAAATCCGCGGCCTCGCGAATGTGAAAGGCTTGCATCGCATTCATATTCATTCCTCCGTTTGCTTTATCGTTCAATCAGCAGTTCAGGCAAAAAGCTGCGGCCGTTCGGCGGCGCGGCCACGCCGAAATTGGCGGCGAGCGAGGCCGCTATATCGGCGAACGTCGGCCGAATGCCCAGCGGACGTCCCTTGAGAAGCGGGTTGTAAACAAGCAGCGGCACATACTCCCGCGTATGGTCGGTGCCCGCGTGCACCGGATCGTTGCCGTGATCGGCCGTTACGATCAATAAATCGTCCGGGCCGGTCCTCGCTTTCAGCTCCGGCAGCGCCCGGTCGAATTGCTCCAGCGCCTTGGCGTAGCCCGCCGGATCGCGCCGATGGCCGTACAGCGAATCGAAGTCGACGAGATTCGTGAACAGCAGCCCGACGAACGATTCGCCCATCAGCTCGATCGTCCGGCGTATGCCGTCCTCGTTGCTTTTGGTCGGATACGACCTGCCGATGCCCTCGCCGCTGAAAATATCGTTGATCTTGCCGACGGAAACGACATCGAAGCCTCCGTCCGAAAGCGCGTTAAGAACGGTCGGCGCGGGCGGCTTGACCGCGTAATCGTGGCGGTTCGGCGTCCGTTTGAACGCGCCGGGTCCGCCTATGTAAGGACGCGCGATGACTCTTCCGACCGCGTAAGGCTCCTTCAGGGTGAGCTCGCGGGCGATTTCGCAGGCGCGGTACAGCTCCTCGAGCGGAATGATCTCTTCATGGGCCGCGATCTGAAAAACGCTGTCCGCGGACGTGTACACGATCCACGCCCCGGTTTCCATCTGCTCCTTGCCGAGCTCGTCCAGAATCTCGGTGCCGCTCGCTGGCTTGTTGCCGATCACCCGGCGTCCCGTCCGCTCCGCAAAAGCGCCGATGAGCTCCGGCGGAAAGCCGTCCGGGAACGTCCGGAACGGCACGGTAACGCGCAGGCCCGCAATTTCCCAATGGCCCGTCATCGTATCCTTGCCTACGGACGCTTCGGCCATTTTGCCGTAAGAAGCCTCAGGCTCTTCCGCGGGGTGCCAGTCCCCGATCCGGGCGATATTCGCCAGCCCCAGACGGCGCAGCTCCGGCAGATCGATCCCTTCGACCGATTCGGCGATATGGCCCAGCGTATGGGCGCCCCGGTCGCCGAACGCGGGGGCGTCCGGCATTTCGCCGATGCCGACGCTGTCGAGCACAATTAACGCGACGCGTTTGAAGCGCATCTGCCCCACCTCCGAATATTCGTACGGATCATCGTTGCCTATTTGGCGCGCGGATGCGTGCGATCGTATACGTCCTTCATCCGCGGCTTCATAACCTGGGAATAAATTTGCGTCGTCGAAATGTCCGCATGACCCAGCATCTCCTGCACGGATCTCAAATCCGCGCCGTTCTCAAGCAAATGGGCCGCGAACGAGTGACGGAGGGTATGCGGCGTGATCTCTTTCGTAATGCCGGACTCGCGCGCGTATTTTTTGATGATTTTCCAGAAGCCCTGCCGCGTCATCCGGGTTCCCAAATGGTTCAGGAACAGTCCACTCTCCTTGCGGCCCGGCTTCGCGTAATGTTCGCGCGCCGACGACAAATACAACGCCACCGCCGCCTGCGCCAATCGGCCGATCGGAACGATCCGCTCTTTCCCGCCTGCGCCGGTGCAGCGGATAAACCCCATCTCCGGGTTCACATGGTCGCTGTCGAGCGAAATGAGCTCGCTGACGCGAATGCCCGTCGCATACAGCAGCTCCAGCATCGCCCGGTCCCTCAAGCCGCCCGGCGTATCGGAAGGAGGCGATGCCAGCAAACGTTCCACCTCGCCCTTCGTCATGACGTGCGGAAGCTTTTTCTCCTGCTTGGGCGCCGACATATGGGCCGCCGGATCGTTCGCCGTCACCCGTTCGTTCACCAGATACTTGAAGAAAGCCCGGATCGAAGACACGCTTCGGGAAATCGTCGCCACCGCGCGCCCATTTTGCTTCAAATACAGCAAATAAGCGGCGATGTGATGCTTTTCGATCTGCTCCGGCGCCTTCAGCCCCTGCCTGGCCCCATAGGCGATAAACATCGACAGATCGCGCTCGTACGACTCGACCGTCGAGCGGGACATCGCGCGCTCCTGCGATAAAAAACGGACGAATTGCTGCAGTCGTTCC
Source organism: uncultured Paenibacillus sp. (assembly GCF_963515335.1). NCBI lineage: Bacteria > Bacillati > Bacillota > Bacilli > Caryophanales > Paenibacillaceae > Paenibacillus > uncultured Paenibacillus sp. Next base: position 60,952 of record NZ_CAUPYC010000007.1, read on the forward strand.
TTCATCATGCCATTTCCCTTTCGCTTCCGACTTTCCGGTTCCATTCTATTAGGTACATTCCACATCGGCCTGTAATTTCCTGCCGATTGTAGTCAATTCATGTCCGCAAATAAACTATTCCCCATAGATATAGAACCGGCGAAGCCGTTCCGCCAACGTTCCGCTCTCGCCGCGTTCCCGCAGCACGAACGCTTTGACGGCGTTTCCTTGCGGGACGGCGTAAGGATCCGGCAGCCGGATCCACTCGTTCAGCACGCGAAGCAAGGAAAACACGGAAACGGTCAGCAGCAGCAAAAGCGCCACAAACACAAGTCTTCTGACCGCCTTGTGCAGTGAAACGACCATTATCGATCTCCTCCCGGGCACGTATATAAAGATTTTATGGGGATTATTTCGGGACAGGTTCTTCCCTACCCCACCATATGCCGGGCACGACGCCGATATGCTTGGTTTGCGGCGCGGAGGCTCGATGGAGCGACAGGCGTCCGCTCGTTCTCACCGGCCGGCGAAATCAAACAAACAGCTCCTCGATCCGCGCAAACGTTCCGCCCACCGCTTCCGCAACCTCACGGTGCGTGTACCGGCCGGCGTACGTGTTGACTCCCTTTTTCAGCGGTTCGTTCCCGGTCACGGCCCTTTCCAGCCCCTTCGCGGCCAGCTCGAGCGCATAGGGCAGCGTAACGTTCGCAAGCGCGAGGGTCGAGGTGCGCGGCACCGCTCCCGGCATGTTCGCCACCGCGTAGTGCAGGACGCCGTGCTTCTCGTACACCGGATCCTTATGTGTCGTAACACGGTCGATCGTCTCGATCGTGCCGCCTTGGTCGACCGCCACATCGACGATGACCGCGCCTTTTTTCATCGTTTTCACCATATCTTCCGATACGAGATGAGGCGCTCTCGCTCCCGGGATGAGCACCGCGCCGATCAGCAGGTCGGCTTTGCGGACGGCATTGGCGATATTGTAGGAATTGGACATGAGCGTGCGGATCGTGCCGCCGAAAATGTCGTCGATATAGCGCATCCGCTCGGCATTCCGCTCGAGAATGACGACGCTCGCCCCCATGCCGAGCGCCATCCGCGCCGCGTTCAAACCGACGATGCCGCCCCCGAGAATGATCACCTCCGCCGGCGGAACGCCCGGCACGCCGCCGAGCAGGATGCCGCGGCCCCCGTAGAAAGCCTCCAGAAACTGCGCGCCGATCTGCACGGCCATCCGGCCGGCGACCTCGCTCATCGGCGTCAGCAAGGGGAGCGCCCCGTTCGGCAGCTGAATCGTTTCATAGGCGACCGCCGTTACCTCCGCGTCGATCAGCGCCTTGGCCAGCCCCGGAGCTGCGGCCAGATGCAGGTAGGTGAACAGCAGCAGCCCTTTGCGGAAATAACCGAACTCCTCCGGCAGCGGCTCCTTTACTTTCATGATCATGTCCGCTTGCTTCCAGACGTCCGCCGCATCCGGGACCACAAGCGCGCCTTCCTGCCCGTAAGCCTCGTCCTCGAAGCCGCTCCCGACGCCCGCTTCGGCCTGAACGAGCACCTCGTGGCCCTCCGCCTTCAGCGCAGCCACTCCCGCGGGCGTCAGCGCCACACGGTATTCGCTTGGTTTGATTTCCTTCGGTACGCCGATTTTCATCTTCATGGCCTCCTTGTAGATTCGCTTCTTCGATCGTTCCCTACCGATAGCCGAAATATGTGCTTGCGGATTGTTTCTTGCCGTTCCGCCCAGCGCCGGCACTGCCGTCGTTCATAATATGTCGGGAGAAAGTAGAACGGGAGGCTTGCAGATGAGCAGGAGCGAATTGGGTGAGCTGCTATGCCGGCGCGCGCTCGGCAGCGGCGGCAGGAACACCGAGAGGAGACTGATCGCCGTCCGAAATAAAAGCGAGTACGACCGGTGTCTCGCCCGGCTAAAGCAGGAGGGCGTGAATCCGGTAAAATCGTTGCGCGGCGCCGGCCTCCTGTGCGTCCATGCGGATAAACGGCGCGATTGGAGCGAAATCAAGGCTCACCCGTCGGTTCGGTTCGTCGAGAAAGACGCCGTGGTTCGAACCCACGGCGCCTTGAGACGAACGGTTAAGCGGTCGGCTGCGGCCGGAGTGCCCTGGAACGTGACCCGCGTGCAAGCCCCGGTGCTGTGGCCCCGAACACGCGGAGGGGGCGTCCGGATCGCCGTCATGGACACCGGCATCGGTCCGCATCCCGACCTGGTCGTTGCGGGCGGCGTCAATACGACCGGCGGGCGCTCGTTCCGGGACGACAACGGCCACGGCACCCATGTCGCCGGCATTGCGGCGGGACGCGGCGGGCGCCGTGGCCGGGCCGGCGTCGCGCCGCGCGTCTCCCTCTATGCCGTCAAGGTGCTCGGAAGCGACGGCTTAGGTTTCATCTCGGACATCGTCGAAGGCATTGAATGGTGCAGAGCCCGCCGAATCCGCGTGATCAACATGAGCTTCGGCCTGCCGCCGGGAGTTGAAAGCCGCGCGATGCGCGAGGCTGTCCGCCGCGCCTACCGCAGCGGCATCGCCATCGCGGCTTCGGCCGGCAACGCGGGCAGAGCGTCCGGCGGCCTGGATTCGCCGGCCGGCTATCCCGAGACGATCGCCGTCGCGGCCTGCACCCGCGGCAACCGGATTGCCGGCTTCAGCAGCCGCGGACGCGGCATCGCCGTTGCGGCGCCGGGCTCGGCGATCCGTTCGACCTGGCCGGGCGGCGGCTACCGGACCATGTCGGGCACCAGCATGGCGGCGCCCCATGCCGCGGCCGGCGCAGCATTGCTGCTCGGCTTGCGCGGCAACCTCCGGCCCGCCGCGGTGAAGCGCGCGATGCGGCGCGGCGCCGGAAGCCTCGGCTTCGCCGTCCGGGCGCAGGGCGCCGGCTTGCTGCAGCTGCAAAATGCCGCCAGGACGTAAGCCTGGCGGCATCTCAAGCACAAGAGCTTTACAAAAAGACCCGGATGGTCGGCAGCTTATCCGCCTACGGTCAATTCCGCAACCATTCCCGCTTCGGCGTGTCCCGGCAGCGTGCATTTCGCTTGCAGCACCTTTGCCGCTTTCGGATCAATTTCCACAACGGCGGATTCACCCGGCGCGAGGATGCCCGAATCCACGCCCAATTGTTCAATTACAAGATTATGCGGAATCGCTCCTTTGTTTTTAATCGTGATTTTCACGGGATATTCCGATGCTGTCAAGCGAATATCGCCCTCGCCGATCGCATATTCCTTCAGATTGATCGCTCGCGCTGCCGTCTGTGGATCGCCGGCTTCCGTTGCCGAAGCCGAACATCCGGAGACGAACAATGCGGCGATAATCGCCAGTAGCCTGAACCTTTGCATCCGTCTCATGCCGCTTAATCCTTTCTGCCCATCATTTTACCCCGTTACCAAGAGGGCGGTGGCATACATCAATACGAACCCTGCGGCCAAACCGATCCAATTGGGCGCGGCCTGAATCTTTTTCACCAGTCCGTGGCCCCGGATCAGGCCCCAGCATTCCGCAATCACCTGTAAAATCGCCCCTGTCGCTATGCCGAAGAACAGGGTCGCCAATACGGGAGAGTAGGCGAATCCCCCGATCATTCCGCCCGCGATCGTCGGCACTCCAGCTATCGCGCCCATGGCCAACAGATGTCCCCAGCCGATCTTGCGGTTGACGCCCGGCGCGAGAATCGCTATGCCTTCCGTTACATTGTGAACGGTAAATCCGATGATCAACAGCGAGCCCAACGCCGCTTCGCCGAGAATGAAAGCCGAGCCGATCGCCAGCCCCTCGCCCATATTGTGAATCCCGATGCCGAGCGAGATCATGTAGGAGATAAGAAGACCGCTGCCCGCAATTCGGCCTCCCGCCTTTTTCAATATCGATTCGATCGCGATAATGCCGAAATAACCCAACGCGATGCCGGTAACCAGCATGGTGATGCCGCGAAACACGCCCGCTACGGTTGCAGCCAATTCAAATCCTTCCAGGATCGTATCCATGCCCAAAAAAGCCAGCACGCCGACGGTCAAAGCCACCAGGGCGGACAGGTACTTCGTTCCGACCTTCCGGAGAACCGGCAGCCAGAGGAATCCGAGAAACACCGGGATGATCCCGACGAATGTGCCCATCAGCATAAAGGTCCTGATATAATCCCAGGATACGGTCGGCGTTTGCAACGCTGCCGGAGCCTCGAAATTAAAGACAAACGCATCGGCCGTATATACGCTGATCACATAAGGCTTCGCTTCTTCCCACCAATAAGGAACGGTAATCGTTGCGGTGTCCAATCTTCCCAGTGTGCTGCCGGGATCAATCTCAACATTGTCCATGATGGCGCCATTGACCAGCACATTGGTAATCGTCAGATCATCCGGTCCCGTGTTTCTGACCTTGACTTGAATTTCATTGGGTTGAAATTCGATTTTAGAGGCGGACAGTTCATCGAACGGGATTTCCGGCGTGCCCAGCAGGTTTCCTCCGCTGCCCAACAGCCAAAATACCATGATACCCAAAAGGGCCAGCGGCACAAGGGCGGACAATACGATGCCCAAACCGCCCGTCCCTTTTTGTTTGTTTTTGCCAAGCTCCATATTTGCCATTACGGTCCCTCCCCTTGTTCGGATTTATTCGGTTACGTTAAAGATTCCCTTCCAGCCCAGACTGGAAAATTCGCTCTGATGGGCGTGGAACAAATATTTTCCGGGGTACTTGTAAGTGAATTCGATGATCCCGCGCTGGCCTTGCCCCAGGATGACATTATCGGTTATCTGGTCGGGCTCGGGCATCGTTCCGTTGTTGTAGTATTTGAACATGTTTCCGTGGATGTGGAAGGAATTGAGCGGATCGATTTCCGTCATATTCACCAGGTAAATGCGCACGGGCTCGCCCACTTTCAGCTCTATCGGATTGTCCATATATTCGAATGCCTTTCCGTTGACCGTGTAAAACTCGTTCGCCTCGCCGTCAAAGTCGATATCATAGCTGTTCATCACCATCGTCAGTTCTTTCGCGGGAGGACGCGGAGTTTTGGGATCGATGATGAAGGTGCCGTACATGCCCTGGTTGATATGTTCGGCCACAGGCTCTTGATGGCAATGGAACAAGTATAATCCGGGCAGTTCGGCGGTAAATTCATACACGTAGGTTCCGCCGGGTGCGACCGACTCGAATGTGCCGTCCGCTTTCGCGGGATGGATGCCGTGCAGATGGACCGTATGCGGGAATTTGCTTTTGTTCGTAAACTTGATTCTTACGTAATCTCCCTCCGTCACCCGAATCGTCGGTCCCGGCACCGTACCGTTGAAACTCCAGACAGGCATCTCGACGCCATCGGCAATTTCCATCGTCCGGTCTTCCGCTACGATTTCAAATTCTTTAACCGTCCGGCCGTCAGGGGCGGTCGATTTCTTCCCATAGTCGAATGAGGCGGGATCCAGCGGTCTCGCTTCGGGCATAGCCGCATCAGAAGCGGCACGTGTCGGTTTCGAAAGCGCAGAAAAGAAATTTACACTTCCAACGGCCAACACGATAAGGATCAACGCGCCGCCGATCCATAATCTCTTGTTCATCATTTCATTGCTCTCCCTTGCATGTGATTTGTCCCCACAAAAAAGTTTGTCTGTCCCCAAATAGTTTGTTTACTAAAAATGTTTTTACCTAGGGCAACTTTTGCAGCAAAAAAAATTTCCCGATTGCAAACCCTGCACCTCCCGAACATCCGACCGGAATTTGTACTGACGAAAAAAAGTTTGCCTGATGAAAATATAATACATCGGGACTCAAATTTATGCTACATTTTTTTTTAAAAACGCAAAAAACTCCCGCGCCGGCCGTGTCCAACGGGCCCGTGTGGGAGTCCTGTAACCGGATCAGCTGCCGGCCTGATTGTTTTTGTCCCGGCACCTGCTGCAGATGCCTTGGAAATCGAGCCGGTGATCGATCACCGTAAAGCCGTATTCCTGCTCCAGCCGCTCCTCGAGCGGTCCGAGCCAATCTTCCAAAATCTCATCCATCGCGCCGCATTGCACACAAATCAGATGATGGTGATGATGCTTGTTGCTGTCCGTGCGCAAATCATACCGGGCGACGCCGTCGCCGAAGTTCAGCTTCTCCACCACGTGGAGCTCGCTGAGCAATTCAAGCGTCCGATACACGGTCGCGAGGCCGATTTCCGGCGCCTTTTCCTTCACCAGCATGAACACGTCCTCGGCGCTGAGATGGTCTTCCTCATTCTCCAGCAGAACGCGCACGGTCGCTTCCCGCTGCGGGGTCAACTTGTAGCCCTGCGATTGAAGTTGCTGTTTGATTTTCTCGATTCGGGCTTCCATGTTGTCCCCCTTCGCGTCGACCAGCGCCGGTACATCTTTATCGATCATTTTGTGCTTTCATTATAGGCGCAGGATGAACGGAAAGTCAAACCTTTTACTAGTTTCTAGAGTCCGCCGGCGGCGGCTCCCAGCACGGGCGCGGCGAGCCGGATCAGCTGCGGCGAAAGGTACCCTTCAAGCAGCGCCGCGCCCCACAGAACGAGCAGCATGAACAGGCAGACGGCCGTATGGGACAGCAGCGGGTGGGCAAGCTCGCCGCCGGATTGGAGCAGCCTTTTTTTCACGACATGCAGCGAAAAAGCGATTCCGGCGACGCTCGCCATGATCAGCGCCGGAATGACGAGCAGGTTCGGCGGTGCGATCGCGGCGAACGCGAACAGCACGCCCTGCCAGGCATGCTCCTGGATCAAAGTCCCTACGGAGAAGCCGATCAGCACACCCTTTAAAAAATCGAGCGCCAGAATGAACGGCATGCCGACGACCGTCGCGCCGAGCAGCCAGATCAGCACGATCCACTTCGTATGAAATAGCGCCCGGTCGCGAAACGTATCCGCCGGGTCGGGCATAATGCCGGCTCGGAACATATCCGCGTACCGGCCTACCTCGCCGGTCACCTGCTGTTGCTGCTCAAGCGTAAGCGCATTGTACATGATCGCACCGAACACGACGCCGACCACGAACAGCACCGATACGAAAACGTACAGGGTGAACAGGTCTTGCGCCGGGTGGAGCCGTTTCAACGGCGGCATGGCACATGCCCCCTTCTTGTCCGATCTGGTACAGTCTATGAACCGGATCGGCCGGGTATGCCGGATGCAAATCGAAGATGAGCGACCACGATCAGAGGTAACTTTCGATGCGAGCGGACTTAACAGCCCGGTCGTCGGATTAAGCTGCAGAGCATCACGTCATTTTTTTGGGGATTATTTCACCTTGCCGTAACGTCCGCCGCCCCCCGCTTGCAGCTCGAGCGTCCCTTCCCTTGCCTGCACGATCCGCGACGCGGCTTCCGGACCGACCGTATCGGCGAGCTCTTGCGCAGCGGCCCGGTGAAGCACCGCCATCTCGGTGCCGAACCGGTCGAGCAGCTTATCCAGCAGCTTCCTGCCGATGCCCGGCACGAACTCGAGCGGCACCTGATAGACGTACGGAGGCCGTTTCGGGTCAAGCTTCGGCTCGGCTCGGCCGGCCATCGCGCCGAGCTGCCGGATGCGGTCCGCCACGCCTCCCACACGCCGCGCATTGCCGCACAACGGGCAGCGCTCCTCGTCGTCGTCGCTTTCCGACGTCGTCCCGCAGCTGTGGCAGTGGGTGCGGTGGTATTTGCCCAGCTTCGGATTCAGGCCGTAATTGGTCAGAATGCGGCGGCCCGCCTGCCCTTTCAGCGCCATGGCGAATTCCGCAAACGAAGGCTCTGCAAGCCGCAGCTCGTTGTATTCCCGGCCGATTTTGGCGAGCGAATGCGCGTCCGAATCGGTCAGAAACGGATAGCGGTCGAGCTCGGGAATCCGGCTCGCCATCGCCGTGTCGGCGCTAAGGCCGAGCTCCACCGCGTCGACCAGCTCCGGATCCAGCACATCGGACAGGCGGTCGGCGCTGCTTCCGTACAAGCTTTTATGCGGCGTAAAAATATGGGCCGGGACGAACAGGCCGCCCCGGCTTTTCGTCTCCTCCTGCAGCGCGCGCCCGGACACATAAATCCGCTGCGAGCTCAGCCGCACATTGCGCATATGGCGGCTCATCCAGCCGGTGAACGAGCGCATCGCGTCGAAGGCAGGCAGATAGATCAGATAATGGGCGGGTCCCGTGCCCGGCTCCTTCACCTCGATCTCCGAGCCGAGCAGCACCGTCGTATCGCGGTAGCGGATGCCGCCGCCCGGCGCTTCCTCCATTTCGCCGCGCTCCAGAAGGCCGGCGATGTCCGCCTGCACGCCAGGCGAATGCGCGTCGATGACGCCGAGCAGCCGGATGCCTTTGCGCGCCGACGCTTCATGAGCCAGATTGCGGAAGGTGAGATTGCGGCTGGCGCTGATTTTGACCGGCTCCCCCGCTTCCGTGCTTCCGATGTGCAGGTGCAGGTCGGCATAGACGGTTGACAGCCCCCCGGCTTCGGCCGCGTATGCGCGGGCTCCGGGTTGGCGGTCGCGCGGGTCCTCCGACTGCCGCGCCTTGCCGACAGCCGCTGTCGCTTCCGTCTCCATCAAGCCTGTCATTGCCATTGCCCGGTCAACCGGTACAGCTGCCACGCCTGCACCGCCATAATCGTTTTCGCGTCGCTGATTCGTCCCTCCTTGATGTAGCGCAGCGCTTCCTCGAAGGTCAACGCCTCCACGGTCAGAAACTCGTCGCTGTCGAGCGCCATCTCTCCGGCCGTCAGATCGTCCGCCACATAGACGAACAGCTTCTCGTCCGCAAAGCCGGGCGACGTGTAGAACGCGTGCAGCTGCTTCATCGATCCTGCTTTATAGCCGGTCTCCTCCTCCAGCTCCCTGTACGCCGAGTCCATCGGATCTTCTCCGGGATCCAGCTTGCCCGCCGGTATTTCCACCTGGAATTTCTCGAGCGGCTTGCGGTACTGCTCAACGACGAGCAGCTTGCCGTCCACCAGCGCGATGACCGCCGACGCCCCCGGATGCCGGACGATTTCACGCGTCGACGTGCCGCCTCCCGGCAGCTCCACGGTATCGACCTGCAGGCTGATCATCCGTCCCGAGAAGACCGGCTCCGTTTTCACCGTTTTCTCCGTCCATTGCCTTGTCTGTGCGTTGTTTTCCATTACGTGTTTCGCTCCTTCGGCCGGCGTTCGGCGTATTGTAGAAAACATTTTCCGGCCGGTCAGGGATAACTTGTCCGGCCGGCGCATATGGTTCATTATATCAAATCCGACGGGGGATGAATCGTATGAAGCAGTACATCGATCCGAAAAGCTTGCGGCTGGTCGGCAAGGCCTGGGAAATCCGCCACCAGCTGCGCAAAATAAACGGGAGCCCGAAAGGCCCCCGCAAGCTGAACGATTGGTTGAAAGCCGGCGGCGTGCCAACCCGTTAACGGTTCGGCAGCAGAACGAGCAGCGTCTCGTCCGAAGTCGGCCATAAGCTTCCGCCCTTTGGCTCCGCGCTAAGGGAGATGTTGTCCGTCGAACGCAATATCGGCGTCTTTACATGCAGGTGCGCCTTGCTTCCGGATACCGTCAGCAGACCAAGGCTCTCCCGGCGGTCGCCGAGATTCGCCCATGCCTGGTAATCGGCGCTTTCAAGCGAAGGCAGTCCGTCGAGCAGCAGCAAGGCTTCGCCGGCGTCTCCGCTTAACCACAAATAACCGTCGCCCGCCTCTCCGGCTGCCAGCCGAATCCGGTATTTGGACGTGTCGGGCGCCTGGAGCACGGCGACGGCCGACGGTTCGTTCCGGCTGACATAAGCCCGGATCGGGTCCGGCGAGCCGGCATTTTCGAGCAAGCCCGCAACCGTCAGCAGCAGGATGACGGCCGCGAGCGCGGTGCCCCAATAACGGGGATGCTTGAGTGAACGCAAGCTTTTTCTGATCCGTGCTCGCTTAACCGCCTTTACAAGCGCCCGACGGCTCTTCTCGGAAGGATAGAGATCGCATTCCGCGCCGATCGCCGCATAGTTCTCCGTGTTTGCCGGCGTACGGAACAAGCGGCGCCATTCGTCGCAAGACGCGCGGCAGGCCGGGCAAATCGCCAAGTGGCCGGTTAACGCATCCCGGCTGCCGGCTTCCGAATTGCCAAGCGCATAATCGGCCCATACCTCCTCGGGATAGCCATCCCGGCAAGCGCCGCCTTCACCTCTCAAGCGAACCGTTTCCATCCTCTCCATAACGCCTTCCTCCTTCCCCGCTGTCCGCCCAGCCTTTTCTCGCCAGCTGTTTGCGCATATTGCGCAATCCGTATCTCACCCATGATTTAACCGTGCCGATAGGCACATTCCAACCGTCCGCCATTTCCCTGTGCGATTTCGCTTCATAATAGGCGCCCACCAACGCCCGTTGCTGAACGACGGGCAGCTGCTGCAGCGCCTCTGCCAGCGCATCGCGCTGCAGCTTCATAACCGCCGCTTCCTCGGGATCGATTCCCGCCGCCCCGGCCTTCCTTCCTGCGAGCTCCTCTTCCACCCGGTCGACGATGATCTTCCGCTTCCGGCGAAGCCGGTCCATGCAGCGGCTGCGGGTCATAACGGCCAGCCAGGCATCAATCGATCCCCGCGACGCGTCGTAACAGCTTCCTTTTCGCAATACCTCCAGAAACACGTCATGACAGCAATCCTCCGCCTCCATCCGATCTCCAAGCACCCGAAGCGCCACTCCCATCACCAGCGGCGCATAGCGGCCGTAGAAACGCTCAAACGCTTCCCTCGATCCGTCGCACATGTCGCGGAGTATGCCGGGCATGTCCGGCCGATTGGGATCCATCGCCAGACAACCCCCTTTCTCTGTATATTGGCGGACTTTGGTTTTACCACGCTTATACAGCCCAAAAGCCCTCGTCTATCTATTATTTATCAAAACGAACGCGAAAAGGAAAATTCCGAAAAATTCGATCAGCCTGTAAATCCGCCGCGCGCGCTCGTTCGTACTTCTTCAAACGGCCGCTTTCAAAGGCGGAAACAAATAATCAAGGAGGAGATGGGCATGCGCCATGCATGCAGGAAAGCAGTATGGAGTCTATTGATGATCGCGCTGATCGCGGCGGCAGGAGGAACGGCGCAGCCGGAAAAGGCGCACGCGGCCCGTGACCTGGAGCTTTACACGCCGTATACCGCGCTGTCCGCGCCGCCCGGCGAATCGCTTAATTATGCGATCGAGGTAATCAATCGGGGCGGAACAACGCGTACAGTGACGCTGTCGATGCAGACCCGAGCGGAAGGCTGGACTTACGAGCTGACGGCCGGCGGCCGGGCGATATCGCAAATCGCCGTAAAGCCGGGAGAATCGCAGACGATCAACCTGCAGCTGGATGTGCCTCTTGAGGTTGACAAAGGGGAGTACAGCTTTCAGGTGAACGCCGCCGGATTTGCCGCCCTACCGCTTAAGGTTACCGTCTCGGAGCAAGGCACGTTCTCAACCGAATTCGAGGCGGAGCAGGCGAATATGCAGGGGCGCGCCGACTCCACCTTCACGTTCAGCACGTCGCTCCGCAACCGCACCGCCGAAGCCCAAACGTATGCGCTGAGCGCGGGAGTGGAGCCGGGCTGGGATGCCCGCTTTACGGTCGGCGGCAACAGCGTCACGTCCGTCGAGGTGGAGCCGAACGCGACTGAAGCCGTATCGGTGCAGATTATTCCTCCGGAGAAAGCCGCGGCAGGCACCTATAAGATCCCCCTGACCGCTGCCAATAACGCGGTTTCGGCGGAAACGAATCTGGAGGTCGTCATCACCGGCACCTACGACATCCAATTGACGACGCCCGATGAGCGGCTGAACGCGGAAGTGAAGGCAGGCAAATCGCGTACGATGGATCTGGTCGTGAGAAACAACGGATCGGCCGAGCTGGAAGATGTCAACCTGTCCGCCCAAACCCCTGTCGACTGGGAAGTCACGTTCGAGCCGAAAACGATTCGCAGCATCGCGCCGGGTAAATCGGCTAATGTGCAAGCGACGATCAAGGCCGACGACAAGGCGCTGGCAGGCGACTATGTGGTCAACATGACCGCAAGCGCCACCCAGAAATCGGCCGACGCCGCCATCCGCGTCGCCGTGCAAACGTCGGTGCTGTGGGGCTGGATCGGCATCCTGATAATTGCGGCGGTCGCAGCCGCGCTCTACTATCTGTTCCGGACTTACGGGAGGCGATAAGTCGTGACCGATCCGATTCCGGTTCATGCGGAACAACCGGCTATAGAACTGAAGGGGCTGACCAAAGCCTACGGCAGCCAATTGGCGGTCAGCCATCTCGATCTGACGATTGAACGGGGCGAAGTGTTCGGCCTGCTCGGTCCGAACGGCGCCGGCAAAACGACGACGATCCTGATGATGCTCGGCTTGACGGAACCGACCGGCGGCAGCGCGCGGGTGCTGGGGCTCGATCCGACTCGCAGCCCGCTTCAGGTCAAGCGCCGGGTCGGCTATATGCCCGACGACATCGGCTTCTACGAGGACAGGAGCGCGTTCGACAATCTGGTCTATACGGCGCGGCTTAACCGAATACCGGCCGCGGAGGCCGCGGCAAGGGCCGACGAGCTGCTGGCCAAGGTCGGCCTGGCTGAAGCCGCGCGCAAAAAGGCGGGCGCTTTCTCCCGGGGGATGCGCCAGCGTCTCGGCTTGGCGGATGTGCTGATCAAGCGGCCGGAAATGATTATATTAGACGAACCGACGCTCGGCATCGACCCGGAGGGCGTCCGCGAGCTGCTTGAGCTGATCACCCGATTAAGCCGCGAGGAAGGCTTGACCGTGCTGCTGTCCTCGCACCATCTTCACCAGGTGCAGCAGGTTTGCGACCGCGTAGGTCTGTTTGTGGAAGGAAAGTTGATTGCCAGCGGGGATATTGAGACGTTGTCCCGGGCGCTGGAAGCGGGCGGCACGGTAACTGTCGATCTCGAGCTGGCCGAATGGCCTGAAGACCTGGAAGCCAAGCTGCTGGCTGCGGAAGGCGTCATCCGGATTGATCGCCATGCAAGTGCGGGCATGAACGGGACGGCCGCGGCGCAAATTGCCTGCGCTTCCGACATAACGCCGGACATTGCCCGCATCGCGGTGGCCAGCGGCGCCGACCTGCTGTCGATCCGCCGCCGGTCATACGGCTTGGACGATATTTACCACCGCTATTTCGAGGGAGGCGACAAGAAACATGAAAGGCGTGCGGAGTGAAAAGGAACGGATAGCGTCCCCTTTCTGGATTATCGTGCAGAAGGAATTCGGCGATCATATCCGCAGCTGGCGGTTCGGCATCCTGCTCGCCATCATTGTCTTGGCTTGCGTCGGATCGATATACGCCGCCGTCACGGCTCTGCAATCGGGCGCGGCGGCGAACGAAACGGAGACGTCCTTTTTGTTCCTGCAGATGTTCACCGTCTCGGACGGCACCCTTCCCAATTTCGTGACGTTCGTTTCGTTTCTAGGCCCGCTTATGGGCATAGCGCTCGGCTTCGACGCCGTCAATTCGGAACGCAATAAGGGAACGCTAAGCCGGCTCATGTCGCAGCCGATCTACCGGGACGACTTCATTACCGCCAAATTCACAGCCTCGCTGCTGCTGGTCGCCGTCGTCATTTTCGCGCTCGGCTTTCTCGTCATGGGTTTGGGTTTGTTCACGATCGGCTACCCGCCGACGCCCGAGGAATTTTGGCGCGTGCTGCTGTTTCTGGCGACGGCCGTCGTATACGTCGGCTTCTGGCTTAACCTGTCCTTGCTGTTTTCCATCCGCTTCCGTCAAGCGGCTACGTCGGCGCTTGCCGGTATCGCGCTGTGGATTTTCTTCACCGTGTTCTACAGCCTTATTCTGAACTTGGTTGCGAGGGCAGTCGCTCCAGCGGAAACGGCCGCCGCGGAGCAGTTGGTCCGCTACCAGCAAACGATGCAGTTGTTCAGCCGCCTCTCGCCCGCGGAGCTGTTCACCGAAGCGACGACAACGATTCTGATGCCCGGCGTCCGCACGCTCGGACCGCTTACGATGGAGCAGGTGGTGGGCGCGATCCCAAGCCCGCTGCCGCTGGCGCAGAGCCTGCTCCTGATCTGGCCGCACTTGACGGGTCTCGCCGCCGCAACAATGGTATGCTTCGGCGTTTCGTACTATTTGTTCATGCGGCAGGAGGTCCGGTCCAGGTCGTAACGGAACGAGGCGCGCGAGGAAAGACGTCTTTCATGCGGAAGCTTCCGGGTTTCTGCAGAAGGACGTCTTTTTCGTCTCACGGCCGCCTGGCGATTTTCCGTCTGCCGAGCGCGATGATAACGAACGATTCGGGTAATGTTAAATGGTAGCCCAACAATCCGATGGAAGGAAGCGATCGAAGATGAATCAAACGCTGCAGACCGTCACCGAATGGCTGGAGGCGCACCGCGACCAAACGCTGCTCATTACGAAACGGGAAATGGACGACCTGGACCGCGTAAAGCTCCACCTGGATAATTCCGAATTCCAGCAGCTTGCGGAGAGCGAGTCGATCGACGATTACACCGACGGAGTCGCGCTGCTGCTGCATGGGGAAGGCGCCGTGCTGAACGGCGGCGGCGAGCACCCGCTGCCGCAAGACACGTTCGTAATCTCGATGGCCGGTCTGTCGGACGCCCACGCGCTCGGCGACAGCCTTGAGTTAACGACAGAACGGGCCTCTTATACGATTATGACGGAGCATTAGAACGCTTGGCCGCTGCGACCGAAAAAACCCGCCGTCATCGACGGCGGGTTAATCGCGATCTTCCTATCGCGACGTTATGCTATTTATTCGCTTGCTCGCCGGCAAGCTTGACGATCTGCACGACAAGCTCGGTCGTTTTCACCAGGTCCGCGACCTTGATTTGTTCCTTCGTCGTATGGATGTGCTCGTAGCCGACGGCCAGATTGACAGTCGGCACGCCGAGTCCGTTGAAAATGTTCGCGTCGCTGCCGCCTCCGGAATGGAACGTGCGCGGCGTGCGGCCGACGCTCTCGATCGCCGCCTTCGCGAGCTCGACGACAGGGTCGCCGTCCGTGTACCTGTAGGCGGGGTAAATGATCTCGCTGTCGAACTCCGCCGTTGCGCCGTAATCGGCCGCGGCGCTCTCCAGCGCGGTCCGCATCGCCTCGACCTGCCGGTCGAGCTTATCCTGCACGATGCTGCGCGCTTCCGCGTCCAGCTTGACGAAGTCGCAGACGATATTCGTCGCGCCGCCGCCCTCGAACCGGCCGATGTTGGCCGTCGTCTCGTGATCGATCCGCCCGAGCGGCATGCGCGCGATCGCCTTGGCGGCCACCTGGATGGCGCTGATCCCGTCCTCCGGATTGACGCCGGCATGCGCCGACTTGCCGTTCACCTTCATCGTGATTTTGGCCTGCGTCGGAGCCGCGACCGCAATATCGCCGATCCGGCCGTTCGAGTCGAGCGCGTAGCCGAACTTCGCCTTGAGCCTGCCCGCTTCCATCGCCCTGGCGCCGTAAAGTCCGGACTCCTCGCCGACGGTAATGACGAACTGCACGGGGCCGTGCGGAATGCCCTGCTCCTTCAGCACCTTGACCGCTTCCAGCATCGCCGCGAGGCCGGCTTTGTCGTCCGCGCCGAGAATCGTCGTGCCGTCGCTGCGGATATAGCCGTCGTCGTCAAGCTGCGGTTTAATCCCGGCTCCCGGCGCGACCGTATCCATATGGGACGTGAAGAAAATAACCGGCGCGCCCTCCGCGCCGTCCGCCTCCAGCATCATAAACAGGTTGCCCGAGCCGTGGCCGGTTTTCTCGGCGGCGTCGTCTTCCTCCACGGAAAGCCCGAGCGCTCCGAATTTCTCCTTGAGCACCTTGCTTATTTCCTGTTCATGCCCGCTTACGCTGTCGACCTTCACGAGCGCCATAAATTCGTCCACCAAACGTTGTTCCTGAATCATCGGCTTTCCTCCATCCTGCGAGATCGTATACAATAGAAACAGATTTTCACACCGAAAGGAGTACGTCAAGATGCATAACCGAAAATGGATACGGATTACCGCCCTCGTGCTCGTTGCGGCGATGGTCGTCAGCACTTTATTCGCCGCCCTCGGCTGGCTCTTCTATTAAGTTGCTTCCGATTCGTCCGAAAATACGGCAAAGGTGCGGCGCGATTTCCGCCGCCGCCCGCCGGACCGGCATTTCCCGGCCGGTCACATCCTCGAAGGATGTGACCCCGTACTGCTGAATGCCGCAGGCGACGATGCCGTCAAAGCCTGCGCCGGCAATGCCCGCCTTCAGGTTAAGCGCAAAGCCGTGGCTCGTGACGAACCCTTTGCGCAGCCGGCATTTGTTGAATTTGACGCCGATCGCCGCGATCTTTTCATCCCCTACCCATACGCCCGTGTATTCCGGTTTGCGGCTGCCGGTCACGCCGTAGCCGGCGAGCCAATCGATCAGCGCCTGCTCCAGGCTCCGCAAATAGGCATGCAGGTCAAGGCCCGCCGCATCCAGATACAGCAGCGGATAACCGACAAGCTGGCCCGGCCCGTGGTAAGTGATGTCGCCGCCGCGGTCGATTTGAAAAACGTCGATGCCGCGCGCTTCCAGCTCCGCCTCATTCAGGAGCAAATGCTCCGGATGATTCTGCGAACCGATCGTGTAGGTCGGGGGATGTTGAAGCAGCAGAATCGTTTCCGGGCTTTCGCCCCGGTCGACCGCTTTTACGAGCGCCTTCTGCCGGTCCCACGCCTCCGCGTACCCGATCATCGGAATATAGCGGATGTCAAGCGGAAGCGCTGGCCGGTCCTCCGCGCTTTTTCCGCGCCCCGTGTCATATACGTCCCGCACATTCCCGTTCTCGCTCATAAGCCGCTGTCCCTCTTTTAGTATAGCTTCGTCTCCAGATTGTAGCCTTCCAGGTTATCCTTCACGCGCTGAAGAAAACGTCCGCAAATGACGCCGTCGAGAATCCGGTGGTCGAGCGACAGGCAAATATTCGCCATCGACCGGACGCCGATCATGTCGTTGATGACGACCGGGCGCTTCACGATCGACTCGAACGTGACGATGGCCGCCTGCGGATAGTTAATGATCGGATACGACAGGATCGAACCGAACGAGCCCGTATTGTTCACCGTGAACGTACCGCCCTGCATGTCGGTGATCGACAGCTTTCCTTCCCTCGTCTTGCGGGCGAGATCGTCGATCTCGCGGGCCAGGCCGGCGATGTTTTTCTGGTCGGCGCCCCGGATGACCGGCGTCCAGACGCCGTCCTCCGTACCGACCGCAAGGTTGACGTTGATGTCGCGCTTGACGATGATTTTGTCGACCGCCCACACCGCATTCATGATCGGGTAATCCTTGATCGCGTTGATGACCGCCTTGAGGAAAAACGCCAGGTACGTCAGGTTGATCCCTTCCCGCTTCATGAACTCGTCCTTCAGCTTGTTGCGCAGCACGACCAGGTTCGTCACGTCGACCTCGATCATCGTCCAGGCGTGCGGAATTTCGGTCACGCTCTGGCGCATGCGGGTCGCAATCGTATTGCGGAGCGGCGTCACATCGATAAAATATTCCCCGCGCCCCGGCTGCGACGGCCCTTCGACCTCGACCGACGGGATCGTCGGGATACGCGGCGTCTCCGACAGATGCAGGCCCGACGAGCGGACCGGCATTTTCGGCTGGGCGCCCGCCGGGTCGGCGGCGGCGCCAGGCTGCTTTGCCGGACCGCCTGAAGCGATAAAGGCCAGCACATCCTTGCGCGTAATCCGTCCGCCGATACCCGTTCCGTTCACGAACGCGAGATTGACGCCGTTGTCCGCCGCCAGCCGCTGCACGGCCGGCGAATAACGGTGGCGCATGCTCGCATCGCCGTCTTCTTCGCCTTGGGCGGCGGCTGCCGCCGCCGCGTTCTCCGGCCCCGGCGCATCCGGACGGACATCCGGCTCGCCCGAGCCTTCCGTCTCGATCAGGCAGATCGGCGCCCCGACCGGCACCGTTTCCCCGGCTCCGACCAGAATTTTCACCAGCTTGCCGGCAACCGTGGAGGGCAGCTCCGCATTTACCTTATCCGTGTTGATTTCACAAATCGGCTCATACATGTTTACGCTGTCGCCCGGAGCCTTCAACCATTTGTCGATGGTCGCCGACACGAGCGATTCCGCCAGCTGCGGCATGACGATTTCGGTCAATTGATTTCCCATTGCTCAACCTCCAAAACACTAAATAATCCCCAAACATGAAGTAATGCTCTGCGGCGTACTCGAGGAACTCCAAACAAAATAAATGCTAGTACAGCGCCAGCTTGCGCATCGCGTTCTTGAGCTTATCCTTATTCGGCATAAAATATTTCTCGCCCGGCGCGTTGATCGGCATCGCCGGCACGTCCGGACCGCACACCCGCACAATCGGCGCGTCCAGCTCATACAGCAGCTCCTCGGCGATGATCGCCGCGACCTCCGCTCCGACTCCGCCAGTTTTGTTGTCCTCGTGCACGATCATGACCTTGCCCGTCTTGCGCACAGCCTCGAGAATCGCTTCTTTATCAAGCGGCTGCAGCGTACGCAGATCCAGAACATGCGCGCTGATCCCTTCACCCTTCAGTTCCTCTGCGGCCTCCAGCGCATAGTGGAGCGGCAGGCTGTAGCCGATGACGGTGATGTCGTCGCCTTCGCGCAGCACGTTGGCCTTGCCGATCGGCACGACATAATCGTCCTCCGGCACATCGCCGTTCACCAATTTGTAGCATTTCTTGTTTTCAAAGAACAGAACGGGATCGGGGTCGCGCACGGCTGCTTTGAGCAAACCTTTGGCGTCATAGGCCGTAAAAGGCGCGACGATCTTGAGGCCCGGCGTGCCGAAAAACACCGATTCCGGGCACTGCGAGTGGTACAAGCCGCCGAACACGCCGCCGCCGATCGGCGCGCGGATGACGACAGGACAGCTCCAGTCGTTATTGGAGCGGTAACGGATTTTGGCCGCTTCGCTGATGATCTGGTTCGTTGCCGGGAACATGAAATCGGAATACTGCATCTCGGCGATCGGCTTCATGCCGACCATCGCCGCTCCGATCGCGACGCCTGCTATGGCCGACTCCGCCAGCGGCGTGTCCAGCACGCGCTCCTCGCCGAACTGCTCCTGCAGCCCTTTGGTCGTCGTGAAGACGCCGCCTTTAAGCCCCACATCTTCCCCGAGCACGAACACATCTTCATCGCGGCTCATTTCTTCCTTCATCGCCAGACGAATGGCGTCGATGTAATCCATAACCGGCATGCTCAGCGTCCCCCTTCCGTGCCTGCATCATCCGCGTAGACGTGCCGCAAAATGTCCTCAGGCGCGGGGAACGGCGCCTTGTCCGCATACTCGATCGCCTCGTCCATCATCCGGTTAACGTCCTTAAGCAAAGCGGCTTCCTTCTCCTCGTCCCACAAGCCGCACTCAATCAAATATTCCTTATATTTCCGAACGCCGTCCTTGTCGCGGTGAGCGTCGATTTCCTCTTTCGTCCGGTAAGCCAAATCGTTGTCGGACGTCGAATGCGGCGACATCCGGTACATGACCGCCTCGATGAGCGTCGGTCCATCCCCGGCCACGGCGCGGTCGCGCGCTTCCTTCACGACGCGGTACACCTCAAGCGCATCATTGCCGTCCACCTTGTACCCCGGAAAGCCGTAGCCGAGCGCCCGGTCGCTGATATGGCCGGCGACCTGCTTGTGCAGCGGCACCGATATCGCATACTGGTTGTTTTCGCACATGAAGATGACCGGCAGCTTGTGAACGCCGGCGAAGTTGCAGCCCTCGTGAAAATCGCCCTGGTTGCTCGAGCCGTCGCCGAACGTCACGAAGGACACGATCGGCTTGCGCTTCAGCTTGGCCGCGTAGGCTATCCCCACGGCATGCGGCACCTGCGTCGTGACCGGGCTCGAACCCGTAACGATGCGGAGCTTTTTGCTCCCGAAATGTCCGGGCATCTGTCTGCCTCCGCTGTTCGGGTCCTCCGCTTTGGCGAATACCGACAGCATCAATTCACGCATCGTCATGCCGACCGCCATCACAAATCCGTAGTCGCGGTAATAAGGCAGAAAATAATCGTTGTCCCGGTCCAGCGCGAACGCCGCCGCCACTTGGGCCGCCTCTTGGCCGATGCCGGACACGTGGAAATTGATTTTGCCCGCCCGCTGCAGCAGCAGCGACCGTTCGTCATACCTTCTGGCCGTCAGCATCGTGACGTACATTTGCACCGCCGTCTCATCCGTCAGACCGAGCTCCCGATGACGGAACGCTTGCGTTACCGATCCGGTATTTGCCATATTGCAGTCTCCCCTTCCGGCGCAAGAGGGATCATGGAATTTGCTTGATCTGCTCTTAACACCAGGTACTAATACTTGCCTGTAGCTATTATAATCCTTCTTACGCAAAAAGAAAAATGAATTAACGCACAGAGCCCGTCCTATAAAGCCAGCGATTGCCCGTCGATCGCCAGCATCGCCTCGCCGAGCGCTTCGGATAATGTCGGATGCGGATGAATCAGCTGGCCCAGTTCCCATACGGAAGCGTTCAGCAGATCGGCCAGCCCCGCCTCGGATATAAGATCGGTCACATGCGGACCGATCATATGGACGCCGAGCACATCGCCGGAATCGCGGTCGGCCACCACCTTCACGAACCCGTCCGTCTCGCCGAGTACGATCGCTTTGCCGATCGCCTGGAACGGCATTTTGGCCGTCTTCACCTCATGCCCGTTCGCTCTGGCCTGACTCTCCGTCCAGCCGATCGACGCCGCTTCCGGGCGCGAGTACACGCATCGCGGAACGCGATGGGCCTCGAACGGAGCATGCTTGGCGCCCGCGATATGCTCGGCGGCCGCAATTCCCTCGTGTGCCGCGGCATGCGCAAGCTGCACGCCTCCGATGACGTCGCCGATCGCATAAATATGCGGCTCCGTCGTCTGCAAATGCGCATTCACGCGAATAAAGCCGTCCTGCGTCTGGATATCGGTCGCTTCCAATCCGATCCCTTCGACATTCGCCTGGCGGCCGATCGATACGAGCATGCGGGCGGCTGTCAGCACCATATTGCCTTCGCCCGTTTCCGCCTTCACGGTCACGCCTCCATCCCGCAACTCGCACGTTTCGGGAAGCAGCCGCACCGAGGTCAGCACCCGGGCGCCTCTGCGCCGCAGCAGCTTTTCGAGCTCGGCCGACACGTCGGCATCCTCGCCCGGAAGCAGGCGCGACGCCGTCTCGACTAACGTAACCTGAACGCCGAAGTCGTTCATCATCGACGCCCACTCGACGCCGATCACGCCGCCCCCCACGATCAGCAAATCCTTCGGAAGCTCACCCATCGCCAACGCATCGTCACTGGTCATAATATGTATGCCGTCATACGGCAAGCCGGGCAGCATCCGCGGACGGGAGCCGGTCGCCACGATCAGGTTTTTCGATACGACCGTCTCCATCTCGCCGTCCGGCAGCTCCACGGCCAATGCCCCGCTGCGCGGGGAGAAGATCGAAGGGCCGATAATACGGCCCTTGCCCTGTATGATATCGATGTCATGCTTTTTCATCAAATATTGGAGTCCCCGGTGCAGCTGGTCGACCGTTTGCCGCTTGCGCTCGGACACCAGATCGTAACGGACCGATGCCGAACCTTCGGTTACGATGCCGTACCGCTGCGCATCCTTCACCGTATGATAAACCTCTGCGCTCCGCAGAAGCGATTTACTCGGTATGCAGCCCCGGTGCAGGCAGGTGCCGCCCAACTTGTCCATTTCGATGACAGCCGCCTTTTTCCCCAGCTGTGCAGCCCGTATGGCGGCCGTATAGCCGCCCGGACCGCCGCCAAGCACAGCTACGTCCACTTGTATCGTCATCCGACATTCGCCTCCGATTCCCTGTGAAGGGCATTCCGCCCGTTACTATTGTACCTGTTTTTGCTCCCGAAAACATGTGTTAAATGACATATGCCCGGCAAATGGACAGTCCATGCCCAAAAAGGTATGATAGGAACGATGTGACGGACGGTTAGGAGGTTCCTTTGGAATGAAGCAAGTCATTGCCAGATTTATCGCCGTTTTGCTCCTGGTTATCCCCGGTGTGTCTGCGACCTACGGCTTTTTGCTGGTGAAAGCAACCCTGTTCGATTATTTTTCCGGCTTCGGCGCGGAGCAGCCGCCGGATTTTCAATGGTTGAAGTTCCTGATTGGCCTCGTGCTATTTTTTGGAGGCGTCGCATTCATCGCAGGCTGGATCTTTTTCCGCGACCGCAAACGCAATTATGTCGCCCCCCGCTTCAAAGCGAAAAGACCCCGCCCGCCGCGGCCGGATCGCGACGGTTCACAATAATGATTTACAGAATTGAAAGGGCTGCGGCAAAATCGCGTTTAAGCGTTCTGCCGCAGCCCTTCTTTCACACGGTGACGATACATTCATTCCTCAGGCTATTCGTAAATGCACGGTTCTCCTCAGGAAACCTTATGCTCGATCCGCAGCTTGTCCGCGACCATCGCGATGAACTCGCTGTTGGTCGGCTTGGACTTGCTGATGTTGATTGTGTAGCCGAACAAATGGCTGATGGAGTCGATGTTGCCGCGCGTCCAGGCCACTTCGATCGCATGGCGGATCGCGCGTTCAACGCGGGAAGGCGTCGTCTTGAACTTTTCGGCAATCGCCGGATACAGCGTCTTGGTGATCGCGCCGAGGATCTCGATGTTGTTGTACACCATCGTGATCGCCTCGCGCAAGTACTGATACCCTTTAATATGCGCAGGCACGCCGATTTCATGTATGATGCTGGTGATGTTCGCGTCGAGATTTTTGCCTTTGGCCAGCGGCACGACGTTCGATTTCGGGAGCAAGCCGCTGTTGTAGTTCGACGGGGAGACGACCGCTTGATTGCCGACCAGCTGGCGGATCCGGTTCGCGAGAATTTCCATGTCGAATGGCTTCAATATGTAGTACGATGCGCCAAGCTGAACCGCTTTCTGAGTGATGTTCTCTTGTCCGAAAGCGGTAAGCATGATGATCTTCGGCATCGGGTTCAGATTCATATCGCGCAGGCGCTCCAGCACGCCGAGCCCGTCAAGATGCGGCATAATGATGTCCAAAATAAGAATGTCCGGCGCTTTGCGCGATTCTTCAAGCAAACGCAGCACTTCTTCGCCGTTATAAGCGACGCCGGCAACGGTCATATCGGTTTGTTCAGAGATATACTCGGACAACAAATTTGTGAATTCTCGATTATCGTCAGCCAGCAAAACTTCGATTCTTTGCAAGGTGTGAGTCCTCCCTTAATATAGTCGTTAATTCATGTTCAATTCCTTTCCTCGTAACGTTTTCGACACCCCTTACCGAAATCCTTCTGTCGAATATTATTTTTTCTTTACTTTTTTTCAGGTCGTGATTTATAATATATAATTTATTACATCAAACGAGTATTTCTGAAACATTTCGTTTAAATTCTTATTTATTCGACAAAATGAAAAGCTTAGGGCGCGTTCATCCCGCCTTAAGCTTTTGGCTTTCCGTTTGCAGCAAAATGCCCGCATCCCTCAGCATCCACTCGATGAAGCAACCGTAACCGGATGAAGGATCGTTGACGAAAACATGCGTGACTGCGCCGACCAGCTTTCCATCCTGTATGATCGGGCTTCCCGACATGCCTTGAACGATGCCCCCTGTCTGTGCAAGCAGCTTCTTGTCGGTGATCTTGATGACCATGCCTTTCGTGGCAGGCGATGTCTGTTTGGATACATGCGTAATCTCGATATCGAAACGTTCGACCCGCTGGCCGCCTACAACCGTCAAAATTTCAGCGGGGCCTTCCTTGACCTCCTCCGCGAAAGCGACCGGAACCGGTTCGCCGGCATAAGCGGGCTGGGGCAGTTCCTTCATTCGCCCGAAAATTCCGAATGCCGTATTGCGCTCAACGTTGCCCAGCACTTTCCCTTCTCTGATGAATTGCGCCCGTTTCTCGCCCGGCTCGCCGCTCGAGCTCTTGTTGATCGAGGTGACGCTCGACTGTACGACCTGGCCTTCTCCGACCTCGATAGGCGACTGGGTATCCATATCCGTGATGACATGGCCGAGTGCTCCGTACACGCCCTGATCCGGCGCATAAAAGGTCAGCGTTCCGACTCCGGCGGCCGAATCGCGGATATATAACCCGAGCCTCCACGCCTTGTCCTCGCTGTCGTACGCCGGCCGTATTTCTTTCCTGAGCAACTGACCGCCGCGCCGAACTTGAAGCTTCAGCGTCGTTCCCGCTTCGCCCGCCTTCTCTACGATCGAGGCCATTTTGGCAACATCGTTCAAACGAACGCCGTTGACGGAAACGATCAAATCGCCAAGCCGAATGCCCCCTAGCTGGCCGGGCGATACCTGCGCGCCCTCGGTCACGCGAACCTGATGGTGCCCCACGACCATAATGCCGGCCGATTTCACCTTAACCCCGATCGTTTGGCCGCCGGGTATCACCTTCAAATCGGGAACGACTGTCAGTCTTACGGTCTTAAAAGGGATCGAACCGAATAATTTCAGTGTCATTTCGGTACTGCCGCTGCGGCCCGGAACCAACGAAAGCGGATTTTTCAAATTCACTTCGGTACTCGCTTTGCGGGAACCGTTCACCCTTACCATTTCGGGATCGACGGTAACGACCGCATGCACCGGCATCTCATAATGGAGCTTTTTCTGCTGCCCGGAAAACAACCGAAGCTTTGTCGGAAAGGCGGCATAATGTTGAAACGGGGAGGAGAAGCCGACCAAGCAAACGAAGAACACGAGTACAAGCCCGAACCATCGCTTCCGTTCAGTGGAGTTCAATGATTTCACGCTCCCTCAACCATCGCTTCGCCAATGGCGTACCTATAAGGTAACCCCGCCTTTATGCTTTTATGACCGATAAAAGCTTCCCTAATTGTCTTGCATTACGCCCCTTTCTGCCGTTCGGCCAAGTCGAGCATTTCCTGCGCATGGTGCCGCGTCTTGCTCGTGACCTCCACGCCGCCAAGCATCCGTGCGAGCTCCTCCACCCGTCCTTCGCCGAGCAGCTCGGTAACGGAGGTCGACGTCCGGTCGCCCTGGACCGTTTTTCTGATCTCGTAATGATGGTCCGCCATACAAGCCACCTGCGGCAGATGGGTAATCGAGAATATCTGGCAATTGCGCGACAACGCGGACATCTTCTCGGCGATCGCTTGCGCCGCCCGGCCGCTGACACCGGTATCGACTTCATCGAACACGAGCACGGGGACGCCGTCGATCTCCGCAAAAATCGTCTTCATCGCCAGCATAATGCGCGACATCTCACCGCCGGAGGCGATCTTGTTAAGCGGCTTTAACGGTTCGCCGGGGTTCGGCGACAGCATGAACACCGCTTCGTCCAATCCTTGCGGCGTCAATTTGGTGCCGTTCTCGCCGCCTTGAACCGCATCCAGCTGCACCTTGAAGGAAGTGCGCTCCATCTGCAGGTGTTTGAGCTCGGCCTCGATCGCCTTGGCCAACCGGTCGGCGGCGTGGCGCCTAAGCTCGGACAAGCCTAAAGCCAGAGCGGTTGCGCGATCCGACAATCGGCGTTCCTCCTCGCGGAGCGCCTGCAAATGCTCGTCTCGGTTCTCCAGCTTGTCCGCCTCTGCCGCAATCTTCTCATAATAAGCAAGGATGTCCGCAATGGCCTCCCCGTATTTACGTTTCAAGCCGTTGATCAAATCGAGCCTGTCCTCGATTACGGCCAGACGCTCCGGGTTCGATTCGATACCGTCCCGATAATCGCGAAGCTGGAATGCGACGTCCTCCGCCTGGTAATAAGCCGACTGCAACTGCTCAAGCAACGGGTCCAGCACGGATGAATCGTAAGCGCGAATATCCTCCAACCGGGAAATCGCTTTACGGATCGCGTCGAGCCCTTTGCTCCCGTTCAGCAGCGAGTATGCCTCGGAAGCATGCTCCATCCTGCGCTCCGCGTGCGACAGCTTTCGCCTCTCCTCCTGCAGCGCCTCATCCTCTCCGACCTTCAGCTTCGCGGCCGCGATCTCTTCAACCTGAAAACGATACAGATCAAGCATCTGCATATTTTGGCGCGACGAATCCTCGAGATCCCTTAATTTCGTCCTTGTTTGCTGGTACTGCCTGTAGGCTTCCTGATAAGCCCGCTTCTTCTCGGCAAGCGTATCGCCGGCGTACATATCCAGCCATTCGAGATGCTGATCGGTGCGAAGCAGCGATTGATGCTCATGCTGCCCGTGAATGTTCACCAAATATTCCCCCGCCTGCCGGAGCATCGACAAATTGACGATCTGCCCGTTGATCCGGCTGACGCTTTTGCCCTGGGCGGACAGTTCCCGCCGGACAACCAGCATTTCCTCCGGATCGGCGTCGATTCCGAGCGCGGACAGCACGCTCCACAGCCGGTGATCCGGACACACGTCGAACAATGCCTCGATCTCGGCTTTGTCGCAGCCGTACCGCACCATGTCGGACGATCCTCTGCCGCCGATGACGAGACTGAGGGCATCGATCAGAATCGATTTGCCGGCGCCCGTCTCCCCCGTCAGCACGTGAAACCCTTCATGATAGTTGACGGATACCTGTTCAATTACGGCCAAATTGCGTATGGACAACTCGCGAAGCATGCGCATATCTCCTTTCCGTTCATGTATCGCCGCCACGGTCAACAGTCAATTCAAAAGACCCAGCATTCTCTCCACGATTTCCGCGCTTTGCGCTTTGGTCCGGCAAATCAGCAAAATCGTGTCGTCGCCGCAAATCGTACCCATTACTTCCGGCCATTCCATATTGTCGATAAGAGCGCCGATCGCGTTCGCGGTGCCCGGCAGACACTTCATCACGACCAGGTTGTCCGTGAAGTCGATATGAACGAAGTTATCGAGCATGGCTCGCTTCAGCTTGTGCACGGGGTTAAATCTGGCCTCCTGGGGCAGCGAATAACGGTATCTCCCGTCGCCCGCCGGCACTTTAATCAGCTGCAGTTCCTTGATGTCGCGAGACACGGTAGCCTGCGTCACGTTCAGCCCCGCCTTACGAAGCGAATCGACCAGCTCGTCCTGCGTCTCCACGACATCGTTCCCGATGATTTCCCTTATCTTTAAATGCCGAAATCCTTTCATTCGTTATCCCCCCGTGACGGCTCTCCGATAATAAATGTGATCGTCCTTATCGATTTCTCTCTGGAGTCGATGAACAGAATGCCCGACGCGGAAGGCACAAGCAAGGCGTACATAAACAATCGGTCCCTGACGCCGCTGCCTGTCCAATCCATCGGCATTCGATCGCGCGCTGTCTTGACCAGATACGTCTTACCGTCCTTCTCGGCGACGTAATCGATGAACAGCCGGCTACGGAGCGACTGGCCGTCGAGCCCTATCGTAATCGGCACCCTGTGCTTGCCGGATACGACGTCATAGCCGTTGTCCTCCAGAAAGCGGATTTGCTCGTCATCGGGCTCCAGCACGCCGCCCTTGCCGAGCAAATAAATCCGGCTCGCGGGCGGTTGGTGCAGCCATACGTAAAAGCGCCGAAAAAGCCATGCCGCCAGCAGCGCGCCGGCCACCAGCATAATCAACCAATCGATACCTTGCACAACGACCATCGCCTCCCTGCACGGATTACGATGTATGTTTCGCGGGGCGGGAACCAATTTCCTGTCGCCCCCGATACGAACGTTTGTTTGTGCCAAGTATAGCAGATTTTGACGGCGAGCACCAGTTGAAAATGGCAAGAAAAAAAGATGACCGGCGCGGCGTCGCGCCGGCAATCATCTCTTTGATTCAACGTTCAGGTTTTGGTAAACGTGCGGTTCGCTTCCGCGACAAGGCTCCTGATGACCGGCGGCGCGGCAGATTCCGCCTCGGCCCCCGCTTCGCCCGAACGCTTCCAGTAAGCGAGAAATTCGATGTTTCCCTCGCCGCCGGTAATCGGCGAAAAAGTGACCCCCTGCAACGCAAATCCGGTCTGCGCCGCAAAGCCCAGAATGCGTTCCAGCACTTCCTCATGCACGGTAGGATCGCGGACGACACCCGACTTGCCGACATTTTCCCTGCCCGCCTCGAACTGCGGTTTGATGAGCGCCGTCACGCCCGCTCCGTTGCCGAGCAGCGCGGCAAGCGGCGGCAATATCAACTGCAAGGAAATGAAGGACACGTCGATCGTCGCGAAATCCGGCTTGGGCCCGCTCAGGTCTTCAGGCTGCAAGTATCGGAAATTGGTCCTTTCCATCACGCGTACCCGTTCGTCCCGGCGAAGCGACCAGTCAAGCTGATTGTAGCCGACATCGATCGCGTACACGAACGCCGCGCCGTGCTGCAGCGCGCAATCAGTGAAGCCGCCCGTCGACGATCCGATGTCGAGCATGACGCGGCCGCCCATATCGATTCCGAAATGCCGGATCGCCTTTTCCAGCTTCAGTCCGCCCCTGCTCACATAGGGATGCGGCGCGCCTTTTACGGTTATGGGCGCCGTACGCGGAATTTTCGTGCCGCTCTTGTCGATCGGCTCGCCGTTCACCAGTACGAGCCCCGCCATCAATGCCGCTTTCGCCTTCTCGCGGCTCTCGAAATAGCCTTGCTCCACAAGCAGCACGTCAATCCGTTCCTTTTCCGCCATGCGGTTATTCTCACCTGTTCCTTATGTCAAAATACGATTGTTTCCGTCTACTGACCGGTTGCGCGCCGCTTCCGTATCGGAAGCAGCTGAAGCGCCTCCGACGCAACCCGGTCGGCGGTCAATCCGACCTCCGCCCGTTGCTCCTTGATGGAGCCGTGCTCGATGAATGCGTCCGGTATGCCGATGATGCGAACGGACATATGATAAATGCCGCGCAGCGAATAGAACTCAAGGACGGCGCTGCCAATGCCCCCGAGCTGGGCGCCTTCCTCAAGCACGACAAGCGGAATGCGCTCGTCCGCCAGCTTCAGAAGCATTTCCTCGTCAAGCGGCTTGATGAATCGGGCATTCACGATGCGCAGCGACAACCCTTCCCTTCTCAACTGTTCGGCCGCTTCCTCCGCGACCTGCAGCATGGGACCGACGGCCAACACGGCCGCGGTGTCGCCTTCGCGCAGCGTCTCCCATTGCCCGATCGGTATCGGCCGGGGATCGGGCTCGATCTCGACGCCGAGCGCGTTAACCCTCGGATACCGGACGGCGATCGGGCCGCCGTTGTAGTCGATTGCGGTTACCATCATCCGGCGCAGCTCGTTCTCGTCCTTCGGCATCATCAGCACCATGTTCGGCACATGCCTCAAGAAGGGAATATCGAAAACGCCGTGATGCGTCTCCCCGTCCGGCCCGACGAAGCCCGCCCGGTCGATGGCAAACACGACGTTCGCGTTCTGCCGGCAAATATCGTGCACGACCTGGTCATATGCCCGCTGCAGGAAGGTAGAATATACGGCATACACCGGCTTCAGCCCTTCCATCGCGAGCGCCGCGCACATGGTGGCCGCATGCTGCTCGGCGATGCCGACATCGATCATGCGATCCGGAAAATGGTCGGCGAATTTCAGCAGTCCGGAACCGCCCGGCATCGCCGGCGTGACGGCGACGATCCGTTCGTCCTTCTCGGCCAGCTCGATCAGCATGTTCCCGAACACTTCCGTGTACATCGGCGGACCGACAGCTTTCAGCACCTGACCGGATTCGATCTTGTAGGGCGTAATGCCGTGCCATTTATGCGAATCCGCTTCAGCCGGCGAATAACCTTTTCCCTTCAGCGTCAAAACGTGAACGAGCACCGGACCGTCCACCGATGCGGCCTGGTTGAACGTCTCGATCAGCTTGCCGATATCGTGGCCGTCGACGGGACCCAGGTAGGTGTAGCCGAGCTCTTCGAACCACATGCCCGGCACGACCATATACTTCACGCTGTCCTTCACGCGCTCCGCCGTTCTGGCCAGCTTGCCGCCGATGGCGGGTATTCGGTTCAATAAATGCTGCAGCTCGTCTTTGGCCTTGATGTAATGGCGGTCCGACCGGATTTTGCCCAAATAATTGTGCAGTGCGCCGACGTTCGGGGCGATCGACATCTCGTTGTCGTTCAGGACCACGATCAGCTTCTTCTTCTCATGCCCGATATGATTGAGCGCCTCGAGCGCCATGCCGCCCGTCAATGCGCCGTCGCCGATGACGGCGACGACCTTGTTGTCGCCGCCCTTCAAATCGCGCGCCAGCGCCATCCCCATCGCCGCCGAAAGCGACGTGCTGCTGTGGCCGGCCTCCCAAACGTCATGCTCGCTTTCCGCACGTTTGACGAAACCGCATAATCCTTTATATTTACGCAGCGTATCGAACCGGTCCATGCGTCCGGTCAGCATTTTATGCACATACGCCTGATGGCCGACGTCGAAAATAAACTTGTCGCGCGGGCTGTCGAATAAGTAATGCATGACGAGCGTCAATTCCACAACGCCCAGATTGGGCGCCAAGTGGCCGCCGGTCTCGGACAGCTTCTCAATGAGAAAACCGCGAATTTCCTCCGCAAGCGTCTCCAACTGTGCGGGCGACAATCCCTTCAAGCTTTCGGGACCGCGGATTTGTTCGAGCAGCATCCGTTCTCCTCACTTTCTGGCTGAACGTCAAATGTCAAACGAGCGTCCAACGATATGCAGCTATTATACCATATGCGCGCAAACCGTTCCTAACGAAAGGACGCCGCTCGCGAAAACGCTTGCGGTTAATGGTCTCTTCCCATTAAATAATCCGCAATTTCCAGCAGTCTTTCAGGTTTTGCGAGCCCAGCCGACAGCAGCGCCTTCTTGGCGTCGCCGGTCAGCCGTCCGACCGCCGCGCGGCTCGCTTCCAAACCGATCAAATAAGGATAAGTCACTTTCTGCCGCTCGACGTCGCTGTTCGTCTTTTTGCCGAGCTTCGCTTCGTCGCCGACGAGATCCAGAATGTCGTCCTGAATCTGGAAAGCAAGCCCAAGATTGCTTCCGAAACGCGCCAGCGCCTCCAATTGCAGGTCCGTTGCGCCGCCGGACCGGCCGCCCGCCTGCAAGGAAAAGGCAATCAGATCACTTGTCTTGTGCAGGTGAATGTATTCCAGCTCCGCCAGCGAGGTGACCCCCTGCTCGCCCAAAATATCCGCCGTCTGTCCGCCCACCATGCCCGGAGCGCCGGCAAGCCGCGCCAAATCCTCCGTTACGGCCAAAGCCGTCTCGGCTGAGATGCGCCCTCCCTTCGCCGCCTGGGCGATGCAATAAAACGCGTGCGTGAGCAGCGCGTCGCCCGCGAGAATGGCCAGCGCCTCGCCGTACACTTTATGGTTGGTCGGCTTGCCGCGGCGGAAATCGTCGTTATCCATCGCCGGCAGGTCGTCATGCACCAGCGAATACGTATGGACCATTTCGATCGCGCAGGCGATCGGCATGGCGGCCTCGGCATCGTCCGGATCGTCCTTGACCGCTTCAGCCGCCGCAAGCACGAGCACAGGCCGGAGCCGTTTGCCGCCGGCGTTCAGGGAATACATCATCGCCTCTCGCAGCCTGGCCGGCACATCCCAACCCGCCGGCAATGCCGACTGCAGCGCGTTTTCCACGGCGGCAGCGGCGCCCGCGATATAATCGCGAATGGTCGTCGCTTCTCTCAATGCCTTCCCCTCAATCCTCCTGACCGGGAGTGAACGGCTTGCGCTGCAGCCCTTGCTCCGTCTCGATCAGCATTTCAATTTTGCGTTCCACCTGCTCCAGCTTGCTGCCGCACAGCTGGGACAGCTTCATTCCCTCTTGAAACAGCTCAATGGCGGTTTCCAGCGGCACGTCGCCGGATTCCAGCCTGGAGACGATCGCTTCAAGCTTCTCCATCGCTGCCTCGAAGCTTAACGCCTGTTCCGTATCAGCTTGTTCCACCCTGTTCGTCATCTCCTCTCATCGACCATACATGGCAATCCAGCCGGCCGTCGGCCAGCCGGAGTTTGATCAGATCCCCCGGCTGCACGTCCTCTATCGAGCGGATCAGCCGCCGTTCCTGCTCGTCATAGGCCAGGCTGTAGCCGCGGGCCATGACCTTGAGCGGACTGAGCGCGTCAAGCTGGCGGATCGAACCCGCCAGCCGACGGTTCTGCTCTTTGAAAATACCGGCCATCGCCGACTCCAGCCGCCTTGACGCGTCGACTCTGCGCTTTGCCGCATACTGGACCTTGGCGCCCGGGTGCCCGCCGGCCAAGCCGACTTTCAACCGCAGCAGCCTGTCCCGGTTCCGCTCCGCTTGCCGCGAAATTCGGCCGCGAAGCCTCTCGCCCAGTCTGTCTAGCCGTTCGGCCTGCTCCAGCAAATAACGCCGCGGATGCAGAAAGAACGGAGAACGCCGAATCCGCTGAAGACGTTCTTTGCGAACCCGGACGTTGTTCTGCAGCGATTGCCGAAGTCTGGCCGTCAAATGATTCAACTCCTGATGAAGCTCCGCGATATGCGGTACGGCCAGTTCGGCCGCCGCCGTCGGCGTCGCGGCGCGCAAATCCGCGACGAAATCCGCGATCGTGTAGTCAGTCTCGTGGCCGACCGCCGAAATGACCGGAATGAGCGACGCCGCGATGCTGCGGGCGACGATTTCCTCGTTGAAGGCCCACAGCTCCTCGAGCGAACCGCCGCCCCTTCCGACGATCAAGACGTCGACTTCGTTCAGCCGGTTCAACGTTTCGATCGCCTTCACGATCGACGGCGCCGCCTGCGGCCCCTGGACGAGCACCGGCACAAGCGTCACGGGCACGTTGGGGAACCGCCGCTGCAGCGTAATGAGCACGTCCCTTACCGCCGCGCCGGTCGGCGACGTCACGACGCCGATCGCTTTCGGCAAACGCGGCAGCGGACGTTTGCGGGCCGGATCGAACAGCCCTTCCGACTCCAGCTTTTGTTTCAGCTGCTCGAACGCGAGATAAAGACTGCCGATTCCGTCGGGCTGCATCCGGGTCACATAGAATTGATAAGCGCCGTCGCGTTCGTAGACCGAAACGTTGCCGCGCGCCATCACCTTCGTCCCCTCGCGGGGAATGAAAGGCAGCTTCTGATTATGCGAGGCGAACATGATGCATTTCAGCCGGCTGTCCTTGTCCTTCAAGGTGAAGTACATATGTCCGCTCGAATGGTGCGTATAATTGGAGATTTCCCCCCGGAGCCAGACATCGCCGAGCAGGCCGTCCGATTCCAGCTTCATGCGGATATAACGGTTGATTTCCTTAATCGAATAAATGCGCGGTTGATCCGCCATCGATGAGAATCACTCCCCGATTCCGTGGATCCGCTTGGCGGCCTTCAGCGTATTGTGCATCAGCATCGCGATCGTCATCGGACCTACGCCGCCCGGAACCGGCGTCATGTAGCCCGCAACCGGCAGCACCTCGTCGAAGTCGACGTCGCCGGCCAGCTTGCCGTCCGGCAGCCGGTTGATGCCGACATCGATCACGACCGCGCCCGGCTTCACGTACTCGGCGCCGATCGCCTTGGCCTTGCCGATGGCCACGACCAGAATGTCGGCTTGCCTCGCGATTTCCGCCATTCCCTGCGTGCGGGAGTGGCACACGGTTACCGTCGCGTTCTCGCGGAGCAGCAGCATGGCGACGGGCTTGCCGACGATATTGCTCCGGCCGATCACGACCGCATGCTTGCCCGTTATATCGATCCCCGTCCGCTTGATCAGCTCGATGCTTCCCGCCGGCGTGCAAGGCAGCAGGCTGTCGTCGCCGATAACCAGATTGCCCGTGCTGATCGGATGGAAGCCGTCGACGTCCTTCTCGACGCTGATCGCGTCGATGACCGCCTTCTCCTCGATATGCTTCGGCAGCGGAAGCTGCACGAGAATGCCGTGAACCGTCGATTGTTCGTTCAGCTTGCCGATCAAGGCAAGCAGCTCATCCTGCGTCGTGGACGCCGGCAGCCGGTGAACTTCGGAATAAAAGCCCATCTTCCCGCACGCCTTCTCTTTGCTGCCGACATACACCCAGGACGCCGGGTCGTCGCCGACCAATACGACCGCCAGGCCGGGAACGACGCCCTTGGCGGCCAGCGCAGCCGTTTCGGCGCGTATCTCCTCGCGAATTTCATCCGATATTTTTTTGCCCTCGATTAATTGTGCCGTCATCGGTTTCCACTCCGTTCCGTTATTTCCGCTGCTTCTTCAGCTCGTCCAGCGCGCCGATTACTTTGCCCAGCACGCCGTTGACGAATTTGCCGGACTCGTCCGTGCCGAAATGCTTCGCCAGCTCGATCGCCTCGTTGATTGCCGCTTTGGGCGGCACATCCTCGCGGTATACGAGCTCATAGCAAGCGACACGCAAGATTTGACGGTCGACCCGCGACAGCCTGTCCATCTGCCATCCGGTCAGGTAATGCTGCAGCAGATCGTCAATCGCCGCACGGCGCTCGTTCACGCCTGCCGTCAATTCAAACGCGCGGCGCGCAACCTGCGCAAGCCCGGCCGTATCCGCCTCGAGCTCGCTTTCCTCCTGTTTCGCTTCCTCCACGATCATGGCGACCGCGTTCTCCGCGTCCACCTCGTTCATCTCCATCTGATACAAGCTCTGAACCGCGATTTCACGCGCTAATCTCCGCTTCATACGTCCTCCCGCACAATGCTGTGGAATGTGGAATGAAAAAAACCTATGATCTCCTCCCTGCCCCGAACGGACTGCCGCCTCTGTCCGGCGTACGGAGGAAATCACAGGGTTATTTGAACCATCTCCAACGCCCGTTCAACCATTCGGTCAAACGATCCCATGGAACGACAGGTCCGCTTCGCTCGTCTTTCATTCTTCCAACATAATAGCCGATCCAAACGAGCAAAGCAAAAAACAGCATGTCCCAAAATCCGGCGAAAAGGTATATCAGCCCGAAAAACACCCCGGCCGCGACACCTGCGATCCGCCCCCCGTGCGTCGTCAGGATCTCCCTCCACATCGGCGACGACCCTCCTTATTCGACACGACTTTTGAACGATTGGCTCTGGATGATGTTCGCAACGAAAACCGAGACGCCGGACACCGGAATGCCCGTAATTTCTTCCACATGCTCCTTGACCGATTTCTGGATGTCCTCCGTCAGCCCGGGAATCGAGGTTTCGCCGTCCACTACGGCGCGAAGCACGATATCGATGCCGGCTTCCGCTATGCGGATGCGGGCGCGCAGATCCTTCACTCCCCGCTGTCTCGACGCCGCCTTCAACGCCAGATTCTCGACCGTCTCGAGCGAAATGCGGATATCGCCGTAATCGGTCCGCTGGTCGATGGAAGGCGCCGATGCGTTGTTTCTTCGCAGGGCGACATACAGAAACCGCAAACTGATAAGCACCAGCACGACGGCAGTGGAAATGACCAGCCCTTGCAGCACTGTACCGTTGCCGTACAGCTCTCCCACCCAATTGAGCGCCTGCCCTCTCGTGACGAGCCGGCCGGCGACGGACAAGGCGGCGATGGATAGTGCGAAGACGATAAGACTGTAAATGAGAAGCAGGAGCCTGTCCATAATTTTGGCCAATTGCAGAACCTCCCCGATCACTCTTCGGATGATAACCGCGGCTCAACCGTAAAAAATAAAATCCCCCTGCGCCGAGCGCGAGCCCGTCACGAGGGGGAACCGAATCGACCCGTGTACGAACCGTTTACTTCACCCGGTGAAGCGTCTCTTCTTCCTCCGGCTTTTCGCCCGCCTTGAAATGGACGTCGTGAATGTGAACGTTGACCTCTACGACCGTCAGGCCCGTCATCACCTCAATGGAACGCTTCACGTTCCGTTGAATGTCCGAGGCGATCTCTGGAATGCGGTTGCCGTACTCCACGATAATCGAAACGTCGACCGCCGCTTCGCGCTGTCCGACCTCAACCTTCACGCCTTTGGATAAATTTTTGCGTCCCAGCAGCTCGGCAATGCCCCCGGCAAATCCGCCGCTCATACCGGCGACGCCCGGCACTTCCACCGTTGCCAGGCCGGCAATCACTTCGATCACTTCAGGTGCGATCTGAATACTTCCCATTTCCGTCCGCTCATAATCCACGGCCAATGTGTTCGTCTCCATACTACACCTCCCGTTCCGTAACGATGGCGGAAACCTATGCGTCCTTGCAGCCCGATAGCTTATCCGCAATCTTATTTCTATACTATAACATTCCGCGGGAATTATGACAAACGCGCCTAAATGTCGGAATTCCCGCTTGCGGCGCGCGTTTGCGGCGCATTCACATCGTGCTCTTCCAGGAATTTAATGTCAAAATCCCCTTTGACGAACAGCGGATGATTGAGCAGCTTCAGATGAAACGGAATCGTCGTCTTGATGCCCTCGATCGCGAATTCGGACAAGGCGCGCTTCATGCGGGCGATCGCCTCCTCGCGGGTCGCCCCCCAGACGATCAGCTTGGCGATCATCGAATCGTAATGCGGCGAGATGACATAACCCGGATAAGCGCCGCTGTCGACGCGGACGCCCAGACCGCCCGGCGGCAAATAAAACTGGATCTGCCCCGGCGACGGCATGAAGCCGCGCTCGGCGTCCTCCGCGTTGATCCGGCACTCGATCGACCATCCGTCGATAACGAGATCCTCCTGCCGGAAAGAAAGCGGATTGCCTTCGGCCACGGAGATCATTTCCTTGATCAGGTCGACGCCGGTGATCATCTCGGTCACCGGATGCTCGACCTGGATGCGCGTATTCATTTCCATGAAATAAAAGCTGCCGTCGGCACCAAGCAGAAATTCAAGCGTGCCCGCGCCGGAATAATCGACCGCCTTGGCCGCGCGCACCGCCGCCTGTCCCATCCGCTCGCGCAGTCCCGGCGTCATGATCGGGCAAGGAGCCTCCTCGACCAGCTTCTGTCGGCGCCGCTGCACCGAGCAATCGCGCTCAAACAGATGAACGGCGTTGCCGTGCTTGTCGGCCATGATCTGGATTTCAACATGCTTCATGCCCGTCAAGTATTTCTCCAGATAAACGCCGGCATTGCCGAACGCTTTCTGGGCCTCCTGCCGGGCGGTCGTAATCTGTTGGATCAGCGTTTCCTCGTCCTCGGCGATCCGGATGCCTTTGCCCCCTCCGCCCGCCGTCGCCTTGATGATGACCGGATAGCCGATCGACCTAGCGATCCGCACCGCCTCGTCCAAATCCTCGACGAGACCGGCGGAGCCCGGAATGACCGGCACATCCGCGTCCTTCATCGTTTGCTTGGCGACCGACTTGTCGCCCATCTTGGCGATCGCTTGGGGCGACGGCCCGATAAACGTCATGTTGCACGACTCGACGATCTCGGCGAAGTCGGCGTTCTCGGCCAGAAACCCGTAGCCGGGATGAATCGCGTCGCAGCCGGTGAGCGTGGCGACGCTCATCAGATTGGTCAAATTGAGATAGCTGTCCTTCGAAAGCGTAGGGCCGATGCAGTACGCCTCATCCGCCAGCCGCACATGCAGCGAATCGCGGTCGGCTTCGGAATAAACGGCGACCGATTGAATGCCGAGCTCCCGGCAGGCGCGAATAATCCGAACGGCGATCTCGCCGCGGTTGGCGATCAGTATTTTATGAAATTTCAATCGTCTGACCCCTTTCAGCATTTCGGTAAGCGGCCGGTTATTCCGGCTTCACGAGGAACAGCGGTTGACCGTATTCGACCAGCTGGCCGTTCTCCACAAGCACCTCGACGATCTCGCCGCGCACCTCGGCCTCCAGCTCGTTCATCAGCTTCATCGCCTCGAGGATGCAGACGACCGTCTTCTCGCCGACGCGGTCGCCGACGTTGACGTACGGACCCGCTTCGGGCGACGGGGAACTATAAAACGTGCCGACCATCGGCGATACGATCCGGTGCAGATTGTCCTTCTCAGCCGCAGCCGCAGGCGCGGCCGCAGCCGGAGCGGCCGCCGCTCCGACAGCGGCGGGCTGCGCGGCAGCGGGCGATGGAGCAGGCATATATGTATGGACGGCGGGAGCGGCGGTTACCGTCACGACCTCCGGTTTGCCGGGTTTGCGGATGAGCAGGCGGGCGCCCTCATTCTCGATTTCGAGCTCATGAACCGAGGTCGAATCGATGAGCTTGACCAGCTCCTTGATTTCACTGAGCTTGAACATGGACGATTCACTCCTTAGCATTGGTGACACAGATCACTGCATTGCCATTCTTTCACATAACGTTGCTATTATATCATAAAGCCCCCGGAACACGAACCCATTTTTTTGTCGGCAAAATACTCCCCAAAAAGTGACGTGATGGCTCTGCAGCTTCATCCGATGACCGGACTGTTAAGTCCGCTCGCATCGAAAGTTACCGCTAATCGTGGTCGCTCATCTTCGATTTGCAGCAATGTAACTTTCGATATTGCTTTTCGGGGACCTCGTAAGGATATAAAATCATATACACAAAAACGGTCCCGCGCGCCCGTTTGCCGGGCGGCGGCGACCGTTTCTGACACAGCTTAAGGGACGAATTGGACCGATACCTTGTCCGCGGACACGCCCATCGTCTTCATCACTTTATCGATGATTTCGGCTGCTTGGGAGCGCTCCAGCTTGGCGCTCTGCACGACGACCTTGTAGGCGTCGTTCTCCTCCGCCACGACCGCGTTCGGGAACGAGCCGAGCAGCTGCTGTTCCAGGTCGTTGATTTTCTCTTTCTTCTCTTCCAACCGGCCGAGCTCGGCGACCGCCGCCGTCGTTTGGCTCGGGTCGTTGTCCGTGTTGGAGATGATGCCGAACAGCTCATCCATTTTCTTATTGAGCGCGTCCAACTGGCCCATCTGCAGCCTCGTTATGGTGTCGCCGCCGACCGCCGTCGTCCCTTGGGACGCCACCTGCTCCAGCACCTCTTCGTCCGTCTTCGCCGCATCGCCGTTTGCCGCCGCGCCGTCGCCGCCAAGGTTCGCATCGCCGGAAGGCGCGCCGTCCGCCACCTCGTCGACCGTGATCTGTTCGGCGCTCGGATCCCCGGCGTTTCCGGCATCCGTTCCATCCGCTGCCCGGTTCGAGCCTTGAACCGTTTCGGCGTCAAGGCCGCTGCCCGAATCAAGGTCTTCGGTAAACAAATAATACGCGGATAGCACCACCATCAAGCTAAGCATCGATACCAGCCAGATCGTCTGTCTTTTCGTGTTCATTGAAACGTTCCTCCCCATGATATGATCTCGTTTCGGCCGCCGCCGGCTCAACCCTGCTTGCGGGGCACGACCGAAATACGGTGCGGCGCCACATTGATCCCTTTTTGAACCGCATCCGCAATGAGCATGCGTACGGTGGCGTTCTCCGCTCCTTTGGCCACAACCAGAATTCCGCGCACCCTCGGCTTGATTTTTTTCGTGACGACCGGCGTCTCATCGCCCGACAGCTCGTACAGGACGACCTGGCCGTCCTCCGTCGTTGACGTCACCCGCCGGCGGCCGCCCTTGCCGTCGTTCTCTTCGGTCGTTTGCTCGGACGTCTTCCCGTTTTTCTCATACACGACCTCCTCGGTGGAGTCGATCGTGACGAGCACGTCCACCGTGCCGACGCCGACGATTTTCTCCAAAATTTCCTTCAAACGCGTCTCCAGAGGCTGCTCGATCGACTCAAACGGCGATTGCCCGTCCGGCTGGCGGCCGGAGAACGCCTCTTCCGCGGCAGGCGCAGAACCGCCGGCATTCTCGGCCGGCTCCACCTCCCGAAGCGACAGGAACGAATTAAGGATAAGCAGCGCGGCGCCCAGACAGCCGATCAGCAGCAGCCACCGCAGCGACTTGACCCGCTTCGGGCCGCCCGGGCCGCCGCCTACCGCAGATTCCAGTCCTTCCAGCCATTTCGCC
Source organism: uncultured Paenibacillus sp. (assembly GCF_963515335.1). Classification (NCBI taxonomy): domain Bacteria; kingdom Bacillati; phylum Bacillota; class Bacilli; order Caryophanales; family Paenibacillaceae; genus Paenibacillus; species uncultured Paenibacillus sp. Next base: position 100,582 of record NZ_CAUPYC010000007.1, read on the forward strand.
AACCCCGTTCTCTCCCTTCATCGCAAACCCGTTTCCGCTCATTCCGCGGACATGCTCACGGCAATCCGCTCCGGCTCCACCCCCCACCTCTGCTGCACGAGTGCGCGGATTTTGGCGGCAAGCGCCGGTTCGGCCGCCGGCTCCGTTCCGCGCGGGCCGTCTCCGGGTGTCCCGGCGGGCTCCGCCTGTTGCTCTTCGGGCCAATCGATCGCCACCTCGACCGGCTCGATCGTTTCGATCGCTTCGACGGTTACCGGTTCCCGGATGCCGGCGCCTCTCCCGGACGACGGCGTCCCGCCGCCGCCCGCATCGGCGCCGGGAACGGCAAGCGTCACGCTTACCGACCGGAACGACGCCCCCTCCGAAGCATCCCAGGCCAGTTCCACCTTGACCCTGGCGCCTTCCACGCCGGTCTCGCGCCGCAGCTCATCCTCCATCGACAATTCCAGGCTGCGGGCCGCGAGCAGCGCCGCTTCCCGCTGCCCGCTTTCCCGCAGCTTCCGGGCGTCCCGCTCGATGTCCTCCAGCTTCGGCATGCCGGGCACCGCTTCCCGCGAAGACGCCTCCCAGCCGCGGATGCTCCGGTCGAGAAGCTCGGCGGGGTCGCCGCGCAGCAGCGCCATTACCGGTGTGAGCATCGCAAGCAGGATAAGAAGGCCGAGCACCAGGCGCATGTAGCGGTGGAACGAATTGCCGGGCAGCAGCAGCTCCACGACCGACGCCAGCAGCACGACCGCCAGCAGTTGTTTAAGCCAATCGCTCAGCCAAGCCAGCAAACCGGTTCCCTCCGTTCACCTGATCATGATCGCCGCGTTTCCCGCCGTCAAAATGATCGTCACCGCCAGGAAGAACATCAAGCCGACCGCGGCAAGCGCGGCGAATACGTAGACCATCGTTTTGCCGATCGTGTCGAGCGTGCCGACGATCGGACTGTTGCCGAGCGGCTGCATGACGGCGGCTGACACTTTGTATATGAAGGCAAGCACCAAAATTTTGACCGCCGGAAACACGCACAGGAACAGCAGGATAACGACGCCGGCGAGGCCGATCGCGTTCTTCACGAGCAGGGAGGCCGACATGACCGTGTCCGCGGCGTCCGCGAACAGCCGCCCCACGACAGGCACGAAGTTGCCGGTCACGAATTTGGCCGTCCGGATGGCGACGCCGTCGGTGACGGAGCCTGTGGCGCCCTGCACCGAAATGACGCCGAGAAAAGCGGTCAGCAGCAGGCCGAGCGTGCCGACGGCGATCGTGCGGAGAAGATTCGCAAGCTGCGTCACCTTGAACTTATCCGACAGCGCGCTGGCGATATGCAGCACCGCCGAAAAAAACAGAAGCGGAAAAACGAGCGTGTAGATCAGCGTTCCGACCGTATGGATCATGAAAACGATCAGCGGGTGCATCACGGTGACGGTGACGACGTTCCCCATCGAAGCGAGCAGCGTCAGCAGCAGCGGGATCATCGCCATCATGAACTGGATCATTCCGCCGATCGCGTCCTTGGCATAGCCGATCGCGGTATTGAAGCTGTTGACCGCCAGCACGAGCAGCACCATATAGGCGACGGCATAAGCCACTTTGCTGACGGCATTGCGCTCGAACGCGGTCTGCATCGTCTCCAGAATCATGCAAAACACGGTCAGCATCACGATCGTGACGATCAACTTGCCGCTGTACAGCACTTCGTACAGCACGTAGCGGAGCAAGCCGGCAAGCACGGTGCGGAAATCGAGCCCTTCGCCGCCCGGAAGGATCATTTCCATAAAGCTCGGCACGCGCCGATCGGGAAAAAAGCCGCCGTAATCCTTCATCAGCCTGTTCCAGTAGGCCTCCACGGCCGCGGTGTCGATATCCCGAAGCCGCGATTCGGTCAGCCCCCCCGTCATGCCGCCGTCAAGCGGCCCGAACGTCCCGGCGTCCGCCGCCCGATCCCCGTAACCGGGCTCCGGCACGGCTGCCGGCTCCGCCGCCGCGAATCCGACGGATGCGAGCATCGCCAGCACGATCAGCGCCAGCATGCCCGCCGTCGGCAGGCGGGTTCGGCGGAGCAGCGGCAGCGGCCCCGGGCCGGTTCCTTGCCTTTTCCGCACCGTCCTCATCCCCCTTCCGGCAGCAGGCCGATCACGGTCTCGATAATGACGCCGATGATCGGGACCGCCATGACGAGAATGAGCACTTTGCCCGCGAATTCGATTTTGGAAGCGACGCTTTCCTGACCGGCGTCCCGCACGATTTGCGCGCCGAATTCGGCAATGTAGGCGATGCCGATAATTTTGAGAATCGTCTGTAAATAGATGTCCGGAATGCCGGACCGGTCGGCCAGTTCCTCAAGCACGGTGATGACCGCATCGATCTTGCCGATCAGAAACAGAAAGACGTAGAGGCCGGTGAAAGCCGCGAGCAAAAAGGCGAACATCGGCTTCTGCTCCCTGATGATCAGGATGAGCACGGTGGCGATCAGCCCGAGACCGACGATCTGAATGATTTCCACTGCGGTCACCTACTTGTCCGTCTTCACTGGAATAAAAAGATCGTTTTGATTTCCTGGAACAATTCATTCAGCAGCCGCACCACCATAAACAGCACGACCACGAAGCCGATAACCGTTACCCAATGCGCCATGTCCTCCTTGCCCATCTGCTTCAGGACGGTGTGAATCATCGCGATGACGATGCCGATCCCGGCAATTTGAAAAATGGCGCTGACGTCAATATTCATCTTCCGGCCTCCCGCTACAACATGAGAATGACGACTAGAGCGGCCGCCAAAACGCCGAGGCTTCTCCACATCTTGCCGTAGCGGGACTGCTCCTCCCGCGCGGTCTCCTCTTCGGCCCGGATCTGCAGCATCGCAAGCCGCAAATGCTTGATCTGGTCCTCCCGATCGCTGATGCCGAGCGCCGAGCCGAGCCTTGCCAATGACGTCCGCTCGGCTTGCAGCAGCGCGGTTCGGGGCCAGCCGCCGTCCAGCGCCGCTTCCCAGCATTCGCGGAACATCAGGCCGTCGCCCTTCCCCAGGCGCCCCGAAGCGTCCCGGAACAGCTCCGGAACCGGTCCGCGCAGACCGCTTGCGGCATTGTCCAGCGCGACGGGGAGCGGCGTATGCCCGTAGCCGATTTCCGTCTCAAGCCGCTGCAGCGCGTGCAGCAGCTGGCGAAGCTGCACGGCGCGGTCCGTATATTTCGCCGCCTGCGCGAACCCGAACATGGCGCCGGCGAACAGGATCATGATCGCGCCGATCGCCTGAATCACGGCACACCTCCTCTATGAAGCGCGCCGCCGTCCGCCGGCGCCGAGGGAGAGAAGCCGCCGCGGACGGCGGTCGGCTCCCTGGCGCCCGGCTTCACGCCGCCCTCGCCGGCGGCCGGAAGCACGCGGTGCGAGAGTCCGGCCGGCGTCCTGCGCAGCTCGACCAGCAAGTCGAACGCGCCCTCCTCGAGCAGGCGGCGCAGCACCGGCCTGCCGCGCGCCTCCGCCAAATCCGCCGCGTGCGCGGTAGCGATGACGGAGACGCCTGCGTGGGCCGCCTCGCGGATCGCCTCCGCATCCTCCGGCCGGCCGATTTCGTCCGCAACGAGCAGCTCCGGAGACATCGATCTGAGCATCATCATCATCCCTTCCGCTTTCGGGCAGGCATCGATGACATCGGTCCGCGGGCCGACGTCGAAAGTCGGAACCCCGCGGATGCATGCCGCGATTTCGGACCGCTCGTCCACAATGCCGACCTTGCGGCCGGGCCAGCCGGCCGCGTCGGGATGGCGCCACCGCCCGTAGCTGACGGCCCTCGCGATGTCGCGGATCATCGTCGTCTTTCCCTGCTGCGGCGGAGCGACGATCAACGCCGAACGAACCGTGCGGCCCTGCCGGTTGAGCAGACCCGGAAGGACGGCGCCGGCAACACCCTCGATATCCCGCGCAATCCGGATATTGAAGCCCGCGACGTCGCGCAGCCCGCGCACGGCGCCTCCCTCCAGCACCGTCCGGCCCGCAAGCCCGATCCGGTGCCCCCCGGCTACCGTAATGTAGCCTCTTCGCAGTTCCTCTTCCATCGCATAAAGCGAATGGTTCGTTATCCGCTCGAGCAGCTTCCGGCATATGTCCGCGCCGGGCTTGTACGCCGAGTGCGGCATGCGGTTCAACGACCCGTCTTCGCCGGCGAAGCCGAAGCCGCCGGCATAGCCGACCTCAAGCGGCCGCCCTTCCCGGATGCGGATCTCCTCCAGCTTGTCTAGCACATGTCCGGGAAGCTTGCCGAGGACGCGCTGCAGCTCCGCCGGCAGCAGGAGCAGGACATCGGTAACCATCGGGAACGCCTCCCTTTCGGCAGCTTTTCATTCAAATCCCTGCGGCGGCGCGCCGCCGGTTGTCCTACCTTGCTCTCATATATATATGCGAAACCGCCCGCATTATGACATTCTCTCTATCAACCGGCTGCCCAGCGGTGATAGAGCGTTCATTTTTTGAGAATGCCGACCATGAGGCAGGTGACGCCGGCCAGCACCCAGACGAATTTGCCCATCGACAGCTTATCCGATATGCCGACGAGCCCGATCGTCGTCGTCGAGATCAGAATGAGCGGGCCGACCAGCGCCAGCGAAGAGTTGACGACAAGCGCCTTGTCGACCTGATTCAAGCGAAGCATCAGCAGCGCCGCGAAAATTTCGATGCTCCCCGACAGCAGCCGCAGGACGCCCATCGCGAGCACGATCTTGTTGATCAACGGCCTTCCCCCCTTTCGCGCAGAAACCCGATTGATAAACCATATGCAGGCTTGTCAGCCCGCATGCCGGGCACCGCCCATTCGCCCGCTGCATATATTGCTTGCATGGTTGATATCGCTCAACCAAAACGAGGAAGCGAGGAGATTCGGAACATGGAGCTCACCCCACGAGGGGCTTGGCACCCTCTTTTGTGCGACCCCAGCGGCGGACGGGATAAAAGCAGGCTGTCGCCGTCATCGGGCACGCCAGGCTTACGCTGCCGAAGCGGCGGGCGCACAATGGTGCTGGACAAAGGTCTCGGCTTCAACGCCTACGCCGATTTGGTCGATTCCGCAGGCGATTACATCGATTTCATCAAGCTGGGATTCGGCACGTCGCCCCTGTACCCAAGCGAGCTGCTGCGGCGCAAAATCGATTATGCGAAGGAGCGCGGCATCATCGTCATGCCGGGAGGCACGCTTTTGGAAACGGCGGTCCACCTCGGTTTGAGCGACTCCTTCTTTGAAACCGTGTGCCGGCTCGGCTTCGACGGGATCGAAGTATCGGACGGCACGATCGAGCTCGACCGCCCGACCCGTACGGCGCTTATCCGTAAAGGCGTTGAGCTGGGATTGAACGTCTGCACCGAATACGGCAAAAAATTGTCCGGCTCCGTGATCGACCCCTACGATTTGGCCGTCACCGCCGAGGAGGATTGGAAAGCCGGCGCGGATCTCGTCACGATCGAGGCGCGCGAATCCGGCATAGACGTCGGCCTGTTCGATGCGAGCGGCGGCTGCGACGAAGACACGTTCGGAACGGTGCTGCGCCTGCTTCCGGATACGAGCCGGATTTTGTGGGAGGCGCCGCTGAAATCGCAGCAGGTGTTCCTGATTAAAGCGCTCGGTCCCGACGTCCATCTCGGCAACATTCCTCCCGGCGACGTATACGCGCTCGAGGCGATGCGGCGCGGGCTGCGGAACGATACGTTTCCGGAAGCCCGTGCATTACGCGAAGCGGACTTCTATATGATTTAAATGGGATGATGAACGAACGGAGGCGGAGGACCGATGAAGGTTCAAGTGATTCCGAATGCGGGCGAAGCGCGGGCCGACCAGTTTCTGCACAAAACGGCCGTCGTGATCGATGTGCTGCGGGCGACGAGCACGATCGTCACGGCTTTAGCGGAGGGCGCCTCGGGTATCTTGTCCGTCGAGACCGTCATGGAGGCGAAGGCGATGCATCGGACGGGCGACCTGCTCGGCGGCGAGCGGTTCGGCCGCAAAATCGCCGGCTTCGATCTCGGCAACTCGCCCGAGGAATACGTGTCCGGTTGCGTGTACGGCCGTCGGGTCATCCTGACGACGACCAACGGCACGAGAGCGATTCACAAGGCGGCCCGCAGCGACCACGTGCTGGCCGGCTCGCTGCTCAATGCGGAGGCATGCGCGGAAGCCGCCGTAGTTCTGCGGCGGGATATCGTGCTTTTCTGCGCGGGCACGCATGATGAATTCGCGCTTGAGGACGGCCTGTGCGCAGGGTTGCTGCTTGACCGGATGACCGCGCTTTCGGGGACGCCGATCGAGGCCGACGATCTCGGCAGGGCGATGCTCGGCTTTTACCGGCAAAGCGCTGCCGACATGTACGGCACGCTTCTGCAAAGCGCCTCCGGCCGGCGGATGTCGAAGCTCGGATTCGGCAAGGATGTGGAATTCTGCGCGCAGGTCAACCGGTTCGACGCGGTGCCCAGACTGTCGGGCGACACGATGACGATCGTATAAGCGTTAAGCCGCTTGTCGAACGGGCGCTTGCCGTCTCCCGGCAACGAACCTCCGGCCAAGGTCATATTCGCACGGCTTGGACATAAAATGGAGAGAAACCTGATTTCAGGTTGCCTGCCTGATTTCAAGTTACCTATCGGAGCACGGGAGAATCGGCATGAGCGGAGAAGTCATACTGGTCGTTTTGATAATCGTCGGGCTGATCGGACGATCGCCGATCATCGCGACGGCCGCCTGTATCCTGTTGATCGTGAAGCTGGTTCACCTGGAACGCTACCTGCCCGCCATCGAGCGGCGCGGGCTCGAGATCGGTCTTCTCTGCCTGACGTTCAGCGTACTCGTCCCGTTCGCGTCGGGCCGCATCACAACGAAGGAAATCGCAGGGGCGCTGACATCGTGGCCCGGCTGGATCGCACTGGCCGGCGGCGCGATCGCCACCTACGTGAACGGCAAAGGGCTGGAAATGTTAAAGTTCGACCCGCAGCTGATTGTCGGCCTGGTCATCGGATCGATCCTGGGGATCGTCTTTTTCCGCGGCATACCCGTCGGCCCGCTTATGGCTGCAGGCATTACCGCCATCCTGTATAAGCTGCTTACGTTGATACTCGAACGAATCGACTGAAACCGGCGGCGGCTTCGCCGCCGACAAATAAAAGCCGATGCAGCGTCCCTTTGCGGGCACCTGCATCGGCTTTCATTCGGATCGCTTATTACCGGCGCTCCACCTGCGCTACCGGCGTTCCTGAGGGCCGCCGACGAACGCCTGATCGGCCGTATCCAGGCCGAACGCGGTGTGCAGCGAACGGACCACATCACTCAGCGGCTCGGCTGCGATCACGCAGGAGCACTTGATTTCCGACGTGCTGACCATTTTGATGCTGACGCCGAGACTTGAAATCGCCTCGAACATCGTCGCCGCGACGCCCGGGTTGCTAACCATGCCGGCCCCTACGATGGACACCTTCACCAGACCGGTCTCGGAGGTCGTCTCCCTGTAAGGCAGCTCGGAGCGAACGCCTTCGATGACGCGGAGCGCGGAATGCGCGTCGTCTCCCGACACGGTAAACGAGAAATCCGCCTTCCCGCCCTGCGTGCCGCTCTGCACGATAATGTCCACGTCGATCCCCTGCTTCGCGAGCGCGCCGAACACCCGGGCCAACACGCCCGGCACGTCCTCCACGCCCAATATGCTGATACGCGCGACGTTCTTGTCAAACGCGATGCCGCGCACGGCGATGCCTTGCTCCATTACCGCTTCCTCCTTCACAGTCGTGCCTTCGTTCTTTGTAAAGCTGGACCGCACCACAAGGCGGACATCGTACAGCTTCGCGTATTCCACCGCGCGCGGATGCAGCACGGCCGCGCCGAGATGCGCGAGCTCCAGCATCTCATCGTATGAAATTTCGTCGAGCTTGCGGGCGTTCTTCACGACGCGGGGGTCGGTCGAGTAGACGCCGTCCACGTCGGTATAAATTTCGCACAGGTCGGCCTTCACCGCAGCGGCCAGCGCGACCGCCGTCGTATCCGAGCCGCCGCGCCCGAGCGTCGTGATGTCCCCGGCTTCGGTCATTCCCTGGAAGCCGGCGACGATCACAACGTTCCCTTCGTCCAGCGCGCCGAAAATCCGGTCCGGCTGAATATCGGCGATCTTCGCCTTGCCGTGGACGGGCTCCGTGACGATACCCGCCTGCCAGCCGGTATAAGACACGGCCTTGCCGCCAAGCGCATGGATGGTCATCGAGAGCAGCGCGATCGATATTTGCTCGCCTGTCGTGAGCAGCATATCCATCTCGCGTGCAGGCGGATTCGGATTAAGCAGCTTCGATTGGTCGATCAAATCGTCCGTCGTATCGCCCATGGCCGAAACGACGACGACGATCCGGTTTCCTTCCTGTTGCCTTTCCAATATCCGGCTTGCAACCCGCTGCATCCGTTCGGGCGTCCCCACGGAGCTGCCCCCGAACTTCATCACTATCAAAGACAAGCTGTTTCACTCCCCACGAGTCATTCGCATACAAGTTACTATTATATCAAAAAGTGCGCCGCCGCGGTATCCCCCTTACTAGGATATAAATTCTGGAACGCACGACAAAAACCGCCCGGCTGGCTGCCGGACGGCTTGTACGATCGCAAATTAGGCGCGGGAGATGTATTTGCCGTCGCGCGTATCGATCAGAAGCACGTCGCCTTCGTTGATGAAAAGCGGCACCTGCACGTTCAGGCCCGTTTCCACCTTCGCGCTCTTCGTCGCGCCGGTCGCCGTGTTGCCTTTGATGCCTGGCTCCGTCTCGATGACCTTAAGCTCCACGCTGTTAGGCATCGAAATGCCGATGATTTCGCCCTGGTAGCTGGAAATGTTGACGTTCATGTTTTCCTTGAGGAAGTTGATCTCCCACTCGAGCTGCTTCTTGTCCAGATTGAACTGGTCGAACGTTTCGTTGTCCATGAACGTATATTCGTTGCCTGAATTGTACAGGTATTGGACCTCGCGGTTCTCGATGATCGCCCGGCCGATCGTTTCGCCCGCACGGAACGTGCGCTCGACGGTGTTGCCGTTGCGCAGGTTTTTCAGCTTGGAGCGCACGAACGCGGCGCCTTTGCCCGGCTTGACGTGCTGGAATTCGAGAACCGTGAAAATGTCGCCTTCCACCTCGACGGTAAGGCCGGTTTTGAAATCGTTGACTGAAATCACTTGAAAATTCCCTCCTGTGAGATGTCCTTAACCCAGAACGGTCAGTTCCTTCGGGGATGAGGTCAATATTTTAATCCCGGTGCCGGTGATCACGACGTCGTCCTCGATCCGCACTCCGCCGAAGCCGGGGAGATAGATGCCGGGCTCGACCGTCACGGTCATGCCGGGGGTTAAAACCGTATCGCTTCTGAGCGAGAGACGCGGCGCTTCATGGATCTCCATGCCGAGCCCATGGCCGGTTCCGTGTCCGAAAAACTCACCATAACCATACCTTGCGATCACGTCCCGCGTCAAGGCGTCGGCCTCCCGTCCCGTCATGCCCGGGCGGATATGCTCAAGCGCATTCAGCTGCGCTTCGAGGACGACGGCATAAATGTCGCGATGCTTATCCGACGGCTTGCCGACAACGACGGTCCGGGTAATATCCGAGCAGTAACCCTTATAATAGGCGCCGAAATCGAGCTTGACGAACTCGTCGGTCCCGACCCTGCGCCCGCTCGCGACCCCGTGCGGCAGCGCCGAGCGCCCGCCGGAGGCAACGATCGTGTCGAAGGAAGCGGATGTCGCGCCGCCCTTGCGCATAAACGTTTCAAGCTCGAGCGCGATTTCAAGCTCCGTCTTGCCGGGGGCGATGAAGCCGAGCATATGCGCGAACGTATCGTCCGCAAGCTTGGCGGCCTCCTGCATGACGGCGATTTCCCGCTCATCCTTGACGATGCGCAAATCCTCGACCGCGGACGATACCGGCACGAGCTCGATCGGCGACAAAGCGGCGGACCACGATCGGTAATCGGCGAACGTGACATGCCGCTCCTCGAACCCGAGACGGCCGATGCCTTCCGCCCGCAGCAGCGTTTTAACCGTTTCAAGCATGTCGGGCGCGTGCTCCAGCACCGTGAAATCGGGCGCCTGGTCCGGCGCTTGCGTCATATACCGGAAATCGGTAAGAAGAAATGCCGAGCTCTCCGTTATAAGCGCCGCCCCCGACGTGCCGGTAAAGCCGGTCAAATACCGCCGGTTCACCGCGGAACCTACAAGCAGGGCCGAAAGCCCCAGCCCTTCCAGCTTGGCGCGAAGCCGGTTTACGCGAAGTTCACTCATCCCCGTTCCCCCTTCAATGGCCGGCAAAGCGGACCGCGGCCCTTCCGAAGTCAAACCTTCAGCGCCTGCAGCAGCGCCTGCAGGCCAAGCTCGTAGCTCTGCGCGCCGAAGCCGGCGATCTGGCCGACTGCGACCGGCGCGATGACGGATAAGTGCCGGAACGCTTCCCTTTTATGTATGTTTGACAAATGGACCTCCACCACAGGCAGCGCCACCGTGCTCAGCGCATCCCGCAGCGCATAGCTGTAATGCGTCAGCGCGCCAGGATTGATCAGAATGCCGTCCGCAACGCCGCAGGCGGCATGGATCCGGTCAATCAGCGCTCCTTCATGATTCGATTGATAGAAATCCAGCTCCGCTCCGAGCCGCTCGGCGGCTGCGTGAAGCATCGCTTCAATGCCGGCCAGCGTATCGGTGCCGTAAATTCCCGGCTCCCTTACGCCGAGCATATTCAAATTCGGGCCGTTCAAGACGAGCACCTTGGGCATGTCGCACCTCCGGGATCAATAGCGGCAATCGGCCGAAAGCCACAAGCCATTTTACCATACCCGCTTGACATTTGAGAAGTATTTCCTGCGATGACCGCAGGCAGCGGCGGATTACTGCGCGGACAGCGGCTCCCGGGAAGCCTCGTCATGAAACTCGAAGGCGATCGAGTACCCGATAAACAGCCCCCAGAGCACATGGATGCTGAGCTCGGTCAGCAGCGTGTTCAAGCCCAGCTTCGCCGCCGGTTCGGTCATATCGAAAAAGGGACCGACGGCGTAGAACATGACGGCCCACCAGAGCGCGCCATAGATAAGGCCCGGCCACGGCCCCCGGAATCTGCCGAGCAGCACCCAGTACAGCAGCGCCGCCGCAACGGAGAACAGGACAAAAAAGACGATCCCGGTCAAGTTTCCCCACCACGAGCGCAGAAACGGCTGCCTGAAGAATGGGTCGGCCAAATAGCCGGGCAGCAGGCTCGTAAACTTCAAAACGTAGGCCAGCCAGTGAAAAACACTCCATATCACCCCCCCGTAAAACCCGATCATGATGCTGTATATCCATGGGTTCGTAAGGCGGCTTTGCTTCCGCCTGTAAGCGGTCATCCCGATCATCGCCATATATTCTCTTCCCTTCCTTTCGGTTGTCCGGTAGTATGCCACCGGGCTTGCCCGCCTACTCCCGAAAAGGCAACCTCCGGCGCTCGCTTTCGGCGGCCGAATCAAGTAAAATGGAAGCAGAAGCTTCGGCGAATGCCGCCGGAGGAACCGATCAGAAGGGTGGAACGCAAGTTGCCGCAACAAATACCGTGCATCTATGGAGGACAGGCGGTGATCGAGGGCGTCATGTTCGCCGGCCGCAACGTCAATGTGACGGCGGTACGACGCAAAAATGAGGAGATCGTCTTTTACGAGGTGCCGAAAACCTCCAATCCGTGGCTGCAGAAGCTGAAAAAAATACCGTTCGTCCGCGGTATTATAGGGATTCTGGAATCGAGTGCCAAAGGCTCCCAGCATCTGAACTTCTCGATCGAGGCCTATGCCGAGGACGAGGCGGGCGAAGAAGCGGTTCAGGAGCCGGCCAAAAACAAGCAGGAAGGCAAATCCGGGTGGAGCCTCAGCATGCTGGTCGGCGTCACGCTGGCGGGCATCCTGTCGTTCGTATTCGGCAAGCTGGTCTTTACGCTGGTGCCCGCGGCGGTCGAGGAGCTGCTGTTCAGCGGAGTAACGGACAGTATTTTCGTGCATAATTTAATAGAAGGACTCATTAAAATCGTATTTCTTATCGGTTACTTGTATATCATCTCGCTTACCCCGCTTATCAAGCGGCTGTTTCAATACCACGGAGCCGAGCATAAAGTGATCAGCGCTTACGAGGCGGGCGAAGAGCTGACCGTGGAGAACGTCCAGAAACATACGCGCCTGCACTACCGGTGCGGCAGCAGCTTCATCGTACTGTCGGTCATTGTCGGCGTGCTGCTCTATTCGCTGCCGTTCTTCACATGGGACTCCTTGTGGGAACGGATTTATATCCGCATACTGCTGCTGCCGCTCGTACTGGGACTCTCCTATGAAGCGCTCCGGTTCACCAATGCGCTGCGCGACGCGCCCGTGCTCCGTTTTCTCGGTTACCCCGGCCTTTGGCTGCAATTGCTGACGACCAAAGAACCGACGAACGATCAGGTCGCGGTATCGATCGCTTCCTTCAACCGGATGCGTGAGCTCGACCAGCAAGTGGTAAAGGCATAATAACACCCCAAAAAGTGAAGCGAAGCTCTGCAGCGTATTCCGAGACTACTTTTCGGGGACCGTAAGGATAAAATAGGCCGGATACCGTTCCGGCCCCCCCGCTCGGACAATAGCAGGAAAGGGTGAATGCGCCATGCGCCGAAAGCTGCAACCTTGGTTTATCGCGCTGATCGTTCTGATGGGCGTCGGTGTGGTGTCCCAACTGTTTCAGAACCCGATGGGACTGATCATCCCGGTTACTGTGTTCGCGGTCGTGTTCCTGTTGTATAAGTTCCCGCCTTCCCGTTTCCGGGCCGCCAAGCCGCGGACGCGCCCCGCTGCGCCCGATCGTCTGAAGACGAAATCGCGCTCGCGCAAAACCGTGCCGTTCCGGGTGATCGAGGGCGGCAAGGATGACGACAACCTCCCGAAATATCATTAACGCAGGTGCACGACTCTGAAACGGAAGCGTTAACGGATGCGGAACGTCCGGAAAAACGCCTCCGTTTTTTCGCGTCCGGACTCGAACAGCCGCACGCTCACCTCCTCGGTCAGGTCGAACTGCGTGGAGCGGACGCCGAGTGTCGGAATTTTGACCGTACGGTCGCGGTATTGCTTTTCGATGTACCGCTCGTCATGCGCCTGCAGCATCGTCTCGAATATCGCTTGCAGCATCGAGAACGGACCGCGGATCACACGCGGTTCGTTTGCGTTTTTGCCCACCAGTTGAAATCCGATCGTCGCCGCCGGAGCCTCGTCCGGCCGTTCATTCTCAAACAGCCACAACGGAAAATTGCTGAGAAGCACCCCATCCACGATATAGGCGAAACGCCCCGCGAACCCCTCCTCACGGCGGACATCGACTTGCTGGCGAATAATGACCGGATCGAAAAAATACGGAATGCTTGCGCTCATTCGTACCGCTTTGGCCACCTCGAACCGCCGAGGATCGGCGCCGTAATAAGGCAGATCGTCGGGCAGCACCACGATCCGCCCGTTCGAGATATCGGAGGCGACGATTTTCAGCTTCCCGGCGGGGAGATCGGCGAACGTTCTTACCCCTTTGGCGAGCAGCAGCTTCCTGACCCAGTATTCCAGCGCCTCGCCGGAATACAACCCTTTTTTCCATATGAGCCGCACCGCGGGACCCGCCAACTTGACGTTGAACAGCGGACTTCGCCGCAGAAAAGCTTTGAACGGCGTTTGGTTAATAATCCGCTTCAACTCCTCCCCGCCGTAGCCTGCCGCGAGCAGGGAGGCGACGATCGAGCCCGAGGAAGTGCCGGCCACCCCCCCGAAACGGACTCCGCTTCGCTCCGCGCCGACGACCGCCCCGACGAGTGCGATTCCTTTGACGCCGCCGCCCTCGAATACCGCATTCACAATCATCGCCTGTCCCTCCATCCCCGCGCATGACCGCCACTACGTTCACCTTATGCGCTCCCGCTTGGACGATATGACGGCGACTCCCGCAAAAATGAAGAAAAACCGGCGCCCTCTCGCAAGGACACCGGCCGCTTTTCGCTCCTAATCGTTATTCATTATCCAATTCGCTCCGGACCGTCGTCAAATCGTCAAGCCGCTTCGGATCCCGGTTGAAATATTCCACCAGCGTTTCGATGCAGGTTATCGAATCCCAGCTTAGATGGTGCTCGATCCCTTCCACGTCTTTATAAATGTTCTCATCCTGCACGCCGATCATCGTCAGGAACGATTCCAGCAGATGATGACGGTCGACGAGCCGTTTGCCCATCTTCTTGCCTTTGTTCGTCAGCACGAGGCCCCGGTATTTCTCATAGATCAAATATTTATCTTTATCCAGCTTCTGGATCATTTTCGTAACGGAAGACGGATGAACCTCGAGGCCCTCGGCGATGTCCGAGACGCGCGCATAGCCTTTCTCGTCGATCAGTTTATAAATCCGTTCCAAATAGTCTTCCATGCTCGGCGTCGGCATCGGGATCCCCCTTGATTCCACTTCTGTTCCATCGAACAAGTATTCATTGTACCACACAGGCTCTGAAATCGCCATACGTATAAGGGAGGAGCTTTTTGCGATGTACTTTTTTGGAGACTTACCCAAGTATGTGGTGTCGCTCGAAACGTCGTATTCGGGCATCAAAGGCGACATGTGAACGGACGATGGACGTTCAGGTCCCGAAAAAGGGCGCACGAATCCCGTTGTCCACAAAATCGCTTCTGTGGACAGCCGTTTCGGCAAGTTATCGGCCTGTGGATATCTGGATTAAGCAGCCACGCTGGCTACTAAGCTTCGCATCTTCTCTGCCTGGTTCTCTTTGATGCGCCCCAGCGCCATCGCCAGCATGACGCAAAGGGCGAGCCCGCATCGCATTTTCATTTTGGCCATGCCACGAATGGTATGCAACTCGAAGCCCATGGACACATCAAGCCTGCTGTTGACGCGCTCCACCGACGTTCTCTTGTTGTACGCTTTCTCCCACTTGTAGCTGGCTCGGTCGATCGGCGTAAAGACCCGGCGATCAACCGATAACGGAATGCGTATGCCTTGTGCAACCGGACACTGCGCCGCTCCCTCGCACTGGATGCCCATTTGTTTGGCCGGACAAAGCTTCTTGAGCGTGTTGCGGTCTTTTTCGAAACCGCCGTTGCACATCTCCCGCTGCTTTCCCGTTTCCGGACACACACAGGACACCGCGCCTTTGTAGTCGTAGACCACATTCTCTCTGCCTGCCAGCAAACGCGTTTTGTCGGGATCCCGCCACATGTTGCGGATGTCGATTACCGGCTTAATCTGATGCTCGTCCCAGCACTTGGCGATCAGCTTCGTGTCATCGTAGCCGCGGTCTGCCGCCAGCGTTTCCGCCGACTTCAGCATCTCCGGCTGCCGGTTCTCCATCTGCTTTAGCAGTTCATGCCCTTCGGTAATATCCGAAGCGGACGCCTTGGTCACCTTGAACGCCACCGGCAACTCATACGTGGCGTCGACGATCAGATGCAGCTTGTAGCCGAACCATTTGATAATTTTCTCCCACGGCTTGCCGTCTTCGTGCACGCCGCTGTATTTTTTCTTCCCGTAGTCGGCATCCGTGTCTCGACGTCCGTCTGGCGTCTCCTGCTTGTTCTTGTGTTTGGCAAACGATGAAATCGCCTTGCTGTCCATCGCCAAATGCTTGCCGAACTCCGGCAATGCTTCCGCAAGCTGCTTCACGAGCTTGTCGAACATCCCTTCGATGAACTGTTCATGTTCCATGAGCAATTTCAGAAATCGCGTATACGTCCAGGGCGGCGGTACTTGATTGTCAAAGCCGCAGAGCTCCCGCAGTTGCCCGTTGCGAGCCAGTTCGCGCCGTAACTTCTCGACCCCGTCATGCTGAAACACGATGCCTGCCAGCACCGAATTCCACATCGCGCGTACCGGATAGTCATTCCGCCCTTTTCCACGGTTCCGTTCCAGCTTGCTCATTAGCTCCTCATCCGGCATGTAGTCCAGCACAAGACGCAGACGATCCAAGTCCCCGAGCGTTTGAATTTCGTTCCACTCAAACAGTTTCAGTTGTGGTATAATCGCCATAACAGGTGAACCTCCCATAGTGAAAATTGTGATCTTCGACAATTACAATTTTACCATGGATGGACTCGCCTGTTACCTACTTTTTACCATGATCGGGAGGCTGGGGTGGATTTTCGCTCTGCCTCTCTTTTTTCGCCCAAAACCCCATATTTCTCATGTTATTTTGGGGTAAAATTATTTTTGCCTAATCCCGCTTCCCTTGTCCCGTCCGGCTTGCCGGACATCGCAATTAGCTC
>NZ_CAUPYC010000008.1:0-91795 GCF_963515335.1 uncultured Paenibacillus sp.
GACTTTTTCTTTACCCGTGACAATTAACTCTGTCCATTCTTGATCTAGCTTTAAAGAATCTCTTACTTATATGGCTAGTTCCTTTCTTTTGTCTTCATCAATTCGATTTTTGTTTCTGTCTTCGTCCAGATTGACGTAAAGTTGTCCGATACGGTTTCCTCTGGAAGGTCTCAAATTTTGTTCGGCATCTCTTAAAGCGCCAAGATAAACGTGCAGCAGCAAATCCCACACATCGGGTTCAATTTGCTGGCCTTCATTATGTCCGCCCCACACCCTGTACTTTATCTTTTCTATATTTTTCTGTCGATCAATGTAATATCGATAATGAATTTGCAGTTCACTTTCCCCTATATCGTTGACTGCATGCAAATCGTTAAACCAACCAGTCTCTTCATCTTTCTCCACTTTGAAAAACAAATGGAATTCGATGTCCGGAAGCAGAGAGTCTGGGTTCGATCTATCAATGTAAAAGTCACTTTTTCGCACATAAATGTCGCGGGTTTGTTTGCCATAACTTAAGCATATTCTCAACGCATCAATAATCGCCGATTTACCCGCGTTATTCTCCCCGACAAGAATATTTAACCCCTTGTTAAATTCAAGTTTCAGTTCCTTTATGGCTCTGAAGTTCTTGATAAGGAGATTTTTCAAATACATACGCCCATCTCCTCTGCGTTTAAGCTAAGGCTCAATTATAGAAATCTGCATATCTATAATAATTACGACAAAACCGGACAACATTCCTGCTTTAAGCATCAACGAATATCCGCACCTGGATTTTGATTTCTAGTGCATCGGGGGATCGCATTGGCACGGCAACGACTCACTTATGCTGTGGGACAGGCAGAGAAGGTTTGGCTTATCCAGGCAACGGCATAAGAATGTTGAGTGAAGGTAACAAATTGAGCAGACTCTTGGCACTGGAAACATGTTAAAATGATAGTATTCGAACTGAAGGAATCCGATTTCCTATGCGCAAGAAGGCTACCGTTAATTCGACGTCGAATGCTCATCGCTTGATAATTGTGTCGAAAAATCTATCAAATCGGCCCGAGAGTGATGGCCTAAAGAATTTTTTGTCGCAGAAAGGCCGGGATGCACTCCCGCCTTTTTCGTTTCCAACAAGATTCTCATACAACTTTTACAATGAGAGGAGGCTACTGAAAAGAGATGAAACACCCCTTGCCTGAATCACAAAAGGAAGTCGTTATTGCCCTGTACCAGTATTTTCAGATGAATGCCGAGCAATTGTCGATCCTGCTCAACTATAACCTCCGAACTATCTATAACATGATCAGCCGGTTGCGAAAACAGGGCTGGGTTCATGCTCAAGTTCGACAGTTAACCTCCCATCGTAGGCACCTGTGGATAAGCGAAATCCTTATTGGGTAGGGGTTTACGGACTTATCAACAAGCGAGATGTAGGCAAAAATCCGAAAATCTGTAGGCACACGTTTTCTGTGGATAAATGTATATTTTTCTGTTCATTTTCTTGTATTTGTGGTATCATGTAGGCATGTACATACGAACGACTTCCCGAACCAATAAAGATGGCTCCGTCACCCGCTACGTACAACTTGCCCATAACGAGCGTCACCCGAAGACGGGACAGCCGCAGGCCAAGGTGCTTTACAACTTTGGCCGGATGGACGAATTGAATATGGACACACTCAAGCGGCTGAGCGCCAGCATTCAGCGCTTTCTTGGCGAAACGCCGGATCGCGGCGATCCGGCCGCCGATGCGCCGATTCTCACGCTGCTCCGCAGCCAGTCTTTCGGTGGCTCATGGTTGTTGAACGAGATGTGGAAGAAAGTCGGCATTGGCGAAGCCATAACCAAGCGGTTAGCCGACCGGCGTTTTCAGGCACCCATGGAACGGACGTTATTCGCGATGACCGCTAACCGTGCGCTTGCTCCCACCAGCAAATTGGCCATTGAAGACTGGGTCGAGCGTGAAGTCGTTCTTCCGGGCCTATCCTCGTTCGATGTGCAACAGGGGTACCGCGCCATGGATTTCCTGCTCGAATCTGCAGAAGACATCCAGCGTGAAGTCTTCCACAGCGTAGCGGATTTGCTGAATCTGGAAGTCGAGTTGTTGTTCTTCGACACGACCTCCACATACTTCGAAACCGACGAAACCGAAGACGATCTCCGCCAGCGGGGCTATTCGAAAGACCATCGCCCCGACCTTCCGCAAGTGGTAATCGGTTTTGCCGTTACACGCGATGGGATTCCGATTCGTTGTTGGGTCTGGTCAGGCGAAACGTCAGATATGAATGTCGTTCCCGAAGTGAAGAAGGATCTCATCGGTTGGAAATTGGGGCGCGTCATTTCCGTTGTGGATCGCGGCTTTTCGTCAGAGACGAACTTGCGGATCCTGCAGCAGACGGGCGGGCACTACATCGCCGGAGAGAAGCTGTCTTCCGGCAAAGAGACGGTCGAGGCGGCTCTGGCCCACCCGGGGCGCTTTAAGACGATCCGGGACAACCTGGAAATTAAGGAAATTACGATCGGCGGCGGTGAAGCCAGAGTCCGCTACGTGCTCGTACGAAACCCAAGTGAAGCCAAGCGCGATGCTGCCCGGCGGGAGAAGCATCTGAAGGATTTGCGTGAGCAACTGGAACAACTGAAAGAACTGGACGGTGAAGCCCATACAAAGGCGCACTGCAGGTTGCACAGCCATCCCACGTACAAGCGGTACTTAAAAACCGACAAACGAGGCAATCTGCGGATCGACCTGGAAGCTTTGAAGGCGATGGAACGGCTGGATGGCAAATACCTGATTCGTACGTCGGACGATACGCTTTCCGCTGAAGACGTGGCGCTTGGCTACAAGCAGCTTTGGCAAGTAGAAGCCGCCTTTCGATCGCTGAAACAGACGTTGGAGCTACGACCGGTCTACCACCGGAAGGAAGAACGGATCCGGGCCCATGTGCTGCTCTGCTGGCTGGGACTACTGTTGATCCGGGTCATCGAAAACCAAACCGGCAGCACGTGGAACGAGGTGCGTTCCCTGATGCAAATGTTGCATGTGGTCGAGTACCAATCACAGGACGGCACGGTCAAACAACGGACGGAATTCACAGATGAACAAAGGGGTATTCTTTCGGCCGTAAATGTGCCGGAACCCCCGAGAATATGGGATGTTTCGATGAAATGATCCCGAAAAGTGTAGACATACGCCGAGTTATCCACAAACCGCTAAATCCCTTGTCCTGCTTGGGCTAAAGGCGGTTTGTATGTCTACAAACTATCGAAACCGAGATGGAGCGTTCGCTTAAATCGCTTTCTGCCTGCAGACGCAGTACATCCAGGATTTTAGGCAAGGCAATCCTCCTTCGTTTTGGCATTCGTGTATACTCCTTTCTGTCGGTGTCTTTAGACATTCGACAATCTGGAGGCTACACCTAGCCATGATGAATGGATTCGCCTTGAGGGGGAAGGTGGCTAATCTTTTTCGGAATGGATGACCAATGATTTTCGGAATGAGTGGCTAATGATTTTCGGAATCGTTGACCAATGATTTTCGGAAGGGGTGGCTAATAATTACCGGAATGGGTGACCAATGATTTTCGGAATACGCATCGTACTATGGGACGAGAAGATGTATAGCACGAATCCATTAGGTTTATGCTGACAATGTGTTATAATGAATTCACTGAAATAACTCCATATCGGGGGTGTTTTATATGGCAGTTGATAAAAATAAAGTATTGCAAATATTTGAGCAATTGCCCGAATCGGCACAACAATCGGCATTTGATTTTATACAATATCTTTCCGCAAAACAGAAACAACTTGAGTGGGATGATATTGCGAAATTGGAGCCGGATGCTGCACCATTGAGCGAAGAAGAACAGCGCCAATTAAACAGCGAGAGCGGATTTATGTCTTGGGAGGAAGCAATGAATGAGCTTAACTTACCGACTGACATTAAATCGTGATGCCGTTAAATTTGTAGCCAAACAAGAAAAGGCCGTTCAGGAACGCATACGCAAATCATTGCTTGGCTTGACTGTTCGACCACCGGCAGGTGACATAAAGCCGTTGAAAGGTTACGACAAACGTTTCCGACTCCGGGTGGGAAGTTACCGGGTGTTATTTGAAATCGATCATCAAGAACAAGTTGTCTATATTTTGGCGATTGATAATCGCGGTGACGTTTATTAATTTGAGGAGACATCCCCCATCCTGGAGGGATGTCTTTTGAATAAGGCAATCGACGTAGTAGCAGAGTTGGGGACGGATTGGGGACGAAAGCCATCATTTTCGAGCTAACGGCAGCCAAACGGAACAATACGCAAATCGTGAAATCCCTTATAAATCAAGGCTTCAGCTCACCGCGGCGGATAGGAACCAAACAGCCTATGTTCCCGCATACGCTGCATATTGAGACCGTTTGTTCCTTGATTTATAAGGGTTTTAAGTGAGTGATTAGGGGGAGTAGGGGACAATTGGGGACGTGTGTTATGCACGCCCCGTTTTAAGTGTTAATTGGATTTTGCCGGATACATTTCCATTCGATGAAGATCAATGATCATTTCACCATTTTTTAAAATGTCGAGACCAATCAATCCGTCAATGTGGCTAATATCCTCATGGAAGACACCAAAATCTATGCTGATGTCCTTCATAACGAAATTGCCTAGTTGGACTTGATCGATTCGCTTTCGGAATGAATATTCGTCACCGCCAATCCCAAAGCTTCTCACAAGTTTATCGCCGTTCTCGAATGTGATGCCGATCTCTGATACGATATCAGAGGATAAAAGGGAATGCACCGCGCCAGTATCAATGACTAAATTGTCAATTTTTATTGAGCGTCCATTGTAACAAATCGTCATTGATGTTTGCAGTAAATCAACGTTTAATTCGATCTGCATCTCACCGGCTCCTGTAGAAAGGATTTTTTCTGAGTTCTATAGCTATCTTTTCTTGGCCGGTATGATAGACGATATTGTTGTTTTTACACTTTAATAGTTCCTTGGTCGCTTCGTTAGGGTCTTGGATTGCTCGTACTAGAGCAACTTCATCAACGTACTGAATGTTATCTTCGGTATGAGAATCAAGAATTTCAAGCAAGACGTATTGATCAGGATAAATAGTACGAACTTCTTGCCATTGCATCGTGATCACACCCTTAAATTTCTTCAGATTTTATCATCTCAATTACTTGTTTCAGTCTCCCATTCAAACCTTGGATACATATAATTATACCCTATACAGGAGTCTAAGGATACTGCCGCAGCGTACAGAAATTCCACTGGTGACTTTATTTGTGCGAAAGACGAAGAGCATATTTTTATACATCATCTCTTTTAGGGATGGTCTAAGAGTGTAGTGGACCCCTTAAAGTAGACATTGGAAAAACCCTCTGGGTAAACCCGATGAACTGTGACCGTAGTTGTGGACAATTAGAAAAGAGCCCTGGTTAGGCAGACAACAGATGACTTGTGAATTCGTCAGGAGTCATCTTTTTTAATCCCCACTGGTACCGACACGAGTTGTAATACGCGATGTAGTCGTCGATTCGTGCTCGTAATTCCCGAATACTCCCGCAGGATCCGTATTCCAGATCATCTTTCATATGACCACCAGTCGTTCAAGTGACCGCTCCGGCGCTCGCTCTACCAAGGACAACTCCAAGGAAGAAGTGTTTAAATATTGAACAAAAATACATGCAATCAATAAATTCTATTTGACAAACAAGAAAAATGTTTAATATAACAATAGTATAGACATTGTGTAAGCGCATCATTTCTATTTGAGTTTCAAAATGAAACAATTTTAGGAGGCGGCATCTTCATGACTCCATCCGTGCAAACGTATCGTTTTCAAACAGCACCGCAAATCATCGCCGGCGCTGGATCACTCGCGCAGTTGGGCGACAATCTGCAACTGGTCGCTTCCGCCCGTTCCGCGCTCATCGTTTCGCAGCGCTCGATGTTCAATCAAGGCTTCGTGGATCAAGTCCGGAGCCAATTTGAAGAACGCGGCATCGCATCGACGATCATTCGCGATGTGATGCCCGAACCCACGGCAGGCCATATTCTCGAGCTGTGCGGCCGTGTGAACAAAGAACGCTTCGATCTGATCGTCGGGATCGGAGGGGGCAGCGTGCTGGACGTGGCCAAGCTGATATCGGTTCTTCTCACGAATGAGCAGGCCATCGAGGACATGCTCGGCGTCGACAAGGTCGAGAAGCCGGGTATCCCGACCGTGCTGATTCCTTCTACGGCCGGTACGGGATCGGAAGTAACGCCGAACGCCATTGTGACCTTGCCGGAACAGGAACTCAAAATCGGAGTAGTGAGCCGTCATTTGCTGCCGCGCCTGGTGATCCTCGACCCTCTGCTCACGATGGAGCTTCCTCAGGTTCACACGGCGGCGACCGGGATGGACGCCTTTACCCATGCGATCGAATCTTATATTTCGACGAAGGCGAATCCCATCAGCGACATGTTCGCGCTTGAGTCGATCCGCCTCATTTCCCGCAATATCCTGACCGCCTACCGCAACGGGAGCGATCCGCATGCGCGCGAGCAGATGCTGCTTGGGTCGATGTATGGAGGCATGGCGCTTACCGCAGCGGGTACGGCCGCCGTTCATGCGCTCGCCTATCCGCTCGGCGGCAAATTCAATATCCCGCACGGCGTGGCGAATTCGATGCTGCTGCCCCATGTCATGAAGTTCAACGAAAGCGCGGTGCGTGCGAGGCTGATGCGCGTGGGTATCGCCATGGGCTTGGGGGGATCGCATCAGAACGCGCAGGGAGTGATCCGGACAATCGAACATTGGGTCCGCGAGCTTGGCATCCCGCAGGATCTTCGGCAGTACGGGGTGAGCGCGGAGGATGTGCCTGCGCTCGCGCAAGCGGCCATGAAAGTGACCAGGCTGATGCAAAACAATCCCAAACCGATGGCGGTAGAGGACGTGGAAGCCGTCTATCGGCTTCTTCTGCCCTGATGATTGTCCGAAACTTGTTCAAGCCGGAGCCGGTTTCCGATATAATGAAAGACATGTATGAGATCGGAGGTTGCGGGACAATGAAGGTGTTGGTTGTGGCGCCGTACCATGGTTTGGGCGAATTGATCAAACAGATGACCTCGCAATACGGGCAACTGGAGGTCACCGTGGTCATCGCCGATATGAAGGAAAGCTTGGACCAGATCCGTTCCTTCGGCCGGGACGGATACGATGCCGTGATCAGCCGGGGTGGAACCGCGCGGCTTCTGGCCCGGCATTCGAAGATTCCGGTGGTGGAAATCCAGGTTTCCGGCTTCGACGTGCTGCGGATGCTGACGTTGATGAAGGACTATCAAGCCAAACTCCGGCTGATCGGGTTCCCGAATATTATCCAAAGCTTCGTATCCGTCTCGAATTTGCTGGATTACGATTTCCCTTATACGGTAATTGACAATGAGAATGAAGTGGAAAACGCGATTGCCGCCGCCAAAGCAGACGGCGTACAAGTGATCGTAGGCGATACGGTGACGGTGAGGCTGGCAAACGAGCTCGGTATGCAGGGCGTGCTGATCACGTCCGGCCGGGAGTCGGTGGCGGAAGCGTTCCGGACGGCGGAGCTGATTTGCCGGTCGCTCGAAGAGCATAAGAAAATGAGCCGTATCTACGAGCGCGTCAT
Source organism: uncultured Paenibacillus sp. (assembly GCF_963515335.1). NCBI lineage: Bacteria > Bacillati > Bacillota > Bacilli > Caryophanales > Paenibacillaceae > Paenibacillus > uncultured Paenibacillus sp. The sequence goes on from NZ_CAUPYC010000008.1 coordinate 7,643, forward strand.
TCAGGAAGGCGAGCGGGAAACGGCGGTTTTGGATTCGTCCTTGAACGTGCTCTTGGCCACGGAGGGCATAAAATCCTTATGGGGAGGCGCGCCTTCGGGCGATCGGCTTCCGTACCGGTTGGAGCCGACCGGTTTTCTGGGGGAATTGCTCGCTGAAGCGGGGGCGGACATTCGGGAAAACGGTCCTTTGACCGTTTACGAACCGGTACAGCGGATGATCCTTGTCGCCCGCCTGCTGAACCTGGAAGACGGCGCCGATTTATATTTGCTTACCTTAAATTCTTCCGACGAACACGCGGCCGGGGTGCGGATCATCTACCCGTATCGGGATCTGGAGTCTTTTCCGTCGCTGCTCCAAGCGACGGGCACCATGGATCAAGCGCTGCGAAAAGCGAAGAAGCAGCTGGAGCAAGGCTCTCCTGTCGCCGTGTACGGCGAACAAGGGACAGGCAGGCGTATTTTTGCGGGTGCGCTCGCGTCCTTGTTCGATAAGGATATGCGGTTGACCGAGATCGAAGTGAGATCCGGAGAGGAAGCGGCATTTCGCCGGACATGCCATCTGATCTCGAAGACGAAGCCGGACTCGCTTCTGCATATTCGGGGATTCCAGCACTTCTCTCCGGCCCGGCAGAGAAAGCTGGCGGATTTGCTGAAAACCGGCAAATTTAAACTGCTTTTTTCATTCGACGAGCATCCGAAACAGCTGAAAGGGGAATCCCGCGTGGATGCCAGGGTGCTCGAATGGATGGGGACGGATGCCGTAAGGCTGCTTCCCCTCCTGGAGCGGCCGGAGGAACTGGAGGAGCTCGTCCGCGCGTTTCTGTCCCTCTTTAACGAGAAATATGGCAAGCAAATCGTCGGAATCCGCCCTGATGCCTGGAAGCTGCTGCGTGAAAAAGCATGGAAAGGCAATCTGATTGAGCTTCGGGATACCATGGATGTTTCGGTGCGTGAAGCCGAAGGGGAGTATATCGGGCCAAACGACGTGGAGTTGTCTGCGGGCCGGGCTCCGTATCCGCCGGCGGGAGCCGCCGGTATGCCTGTTTTCGACCTCAACCAATCCCTGGAGCAAATTGAAAGGGACGTCATCCGGTATGTGCTGGAGGAAGAAGACATGAACCAGTCGAAAGCCGCCAAAAGATTGAAAATCAACCGGGCGACCCTGTGGCGTAAACTGAAAGGTAATGAGTAAACGCTCCTGAGGATGCTGTGTGTGATCCCAAGGAATCACGCACGGCATTTTTCGTTCAAATTGTTTAAAAATGCAACAGTTATTAAATAATTTAAAAAAAATAAAAAAAGTGTTGCATATTTGATTAATCTTACTATAATTAAAATTAAGAAAGCGGATACAAAAAATAGTTGTAATCGCTACCGATGATTATGTTCAAAATTGCAACGCCACGCAGTCGGTAACCCCAAACTATCTACCCCCGAAGGGAGAAATTCAACGTGGTCTTGAGAAAAAAAGGAACATTAATGATTTTCGTACTCGCCGTCATGTTGGTCCTGTCGGCGTGCAGCAAGTCCGGTTCGGACAATGCGTCCTCATCCAATTCGTCCGGTTCGGCCGTTTCCGAATCCGCTTCGACCGACGGATCAGGGGAAAAGATCCAGTTTTCTTACATGCTGGCCGGCAAATACATCAACTGGCTGAAGGATCTCAAGTGGTATCCCGAAGCGCTCAAGCGGATGAATGCCGAGATCGAGCTGGTTAACGGCGGCGATGATGACAGCGCTTACTACAAGGGCCTCGATACGAAGCTGATGGCGGGCGACATGTCCGATGCCATGATCGTTACGCTGTCCCAGGCTGAAGTGTACGGCTCGCAAGGCTTGTTCCTCAATCTGAAGGACCTGATCGAGAAAAATGCGCCGAACATCAAGAAGTTCATCGAAAGCGACCCGCAATACAAACAGCTGATCACGGCGTCCGACGGAAATATCTACGGCTTGCCGCAGCAGTACCCGATCATTACAAACGTTCCTTTCTACCGCGCCGATTTCTTTGCGAAAGCGGGCATCACGAGCAATCCGAAGACGATCCAGGAATTTACGGACGTCCTGCGGAAATTGAAAGCCGCTTATCCGGCAGCCGATTTCTTCCCGTTCACCGGACGCGACGGCTATATCAAGTTCACGGAAGCGTTCCTGGCGAAAGACAACATCGATTCGAACGGAAAAGTCAACGGCATCTACAACGTCGGCAAAAGCTACGACCTGAAGTCCGCCGGCTTCAAAGAGCTTGTGCAATGGTATAACACGCTCTATACCGAGAAGCTGATCGATCCGGAGTGGATTCTCGGCACGCAGACCGAAGAATCCTGGCAGACGAAGATGCTGACCGGCAAAGGCGCCGTCTCGTATGACTTCTTCACCCGTCCGTCCTGGTTCATGAACAACGGCGGACCGCAGAACGATCCGAAGTACGACATCAAGGTGATGGATGCGCTGAATGACTCGCAGGGCAATCCGTCCAAGGTGCCGATGGCCGAACAGCGCTACCGCGAAGACCGCGTGTTCGTCATCAGCGCGAACTCGGAAAAGAAAGCGGCTCAAATCCTCAAGTTCATGGATTACCTGTGGTCCGACGAAGGCCGCACGCTGATGGATTACGGCGTCGAAGGCCAATCGTTCAAGAAGAACGGGGACAAGAACGAGTTCATCGTAAATTTCGCCGAAGAAGGCAACAAGCCGCTCGGCACGCCGGTATGGAACTTCTTGCAGGACCGCCTGACGTTCCCGGTTCCTTCCAACGACGCCGCTTACTATGACTGGATGGACCCGCTGACCAAGTCGTTCGCGGCAGACTTCTTCGGCAAATACGCCGCAGTCGCTCCGCAGATCAAGTACTCCACCGATCAATTGAAGGAAAGATCCGAACTGCTCGCCAATGTGCAGCCGTACATTGACGCCAACCTGGTAAAGTTCATCACCGGCAAACGTCCGATGTCCGAGTGGGACGCGTTTGTACAGGAATCGGACACGCAAGGCTACGGCAAAATTGTTGAAATCGACCAAGCGGCTTACGACGCAGGCAACAAGTAAACCCCATGCGATCCGTCACTCCATGCGGCAACAGTGGTGGAGTGGCGGATCGTTTTATAGACACACCATGCAAAGCAAAGGATGTGCTTGACATGCAAACCGCCCTCAAAGGAAAGCCGTCGGGCGCCCGCGGCAGCGTGTGGAACAAAATGTGGAGATCCCGGCTGCTGTATCTGATTCTTCTTCCCGGCTTGATCCATATGCTCCTGTTCAAGCTGCTGCCTCTTTTCGGGCTTGTGATTGCTTTCGAGAATTACAACGTAATTAAAGGCGGGATGGCCGGCATCATCGGCAGCAAGTGGGTGGGATTTGCGCACTTCGAGAAGTTTCTGGGCGACCCCTACTTCTGGAAGCTGCTGAAAAACACGCTGTTGCTCGCTTTTTTCAACCTGCTGTTCGTTTTTCCGATTCCGATTATTTTCGCGCTGCTGGTCAATGAAGTACGGCTCAGAAAAGTCCAACGGTTCGTTCAGACGGTTACCTTCTTTCCGTATTTCATCTCCTCGGCGGTCGCGGTAAGCATCTTGTATACCTTTCTCTCGCCGCAGAGCGGATTGGTCAACATCGTTTTACAGGGTATGGGCATCGAGCCGATCTTCTTCATGGCAGAGCCGGGCTGGTTTCGCCCTCTGTACGTCGCATTGAACGTTTGGCAGCTGTTCGGCTACAGTTCCATCATCTATTTGGCGGCGATGACCAACATCGATCCGCACCTGTATGAAGCGGCGGACCTCGACGGCGCAAGCCGTTTCCGCAAAATGTTCCATGTCACGCTTCCGTCCATTGCCGGCACGATCGTCATCATGTTCATTTTGGCCATCGGGCAAATCATGACGGTCGATCTCGACAAGATCCTGATGATGTATAACCCCAGCATCTACGATACCGCAGACGTCATTCAGAGCTATGTATACCGCCAGGCTTTCGCCACCAAAGGCTTCCCGAATTACAGCTACGGCGCGGCCGTCGGTTTGATGCAGTCGATCGTTGCCTTCATCCTGGTCATCTCGGCGAACAAGGCATCCAGGAAATTCTCGGACTCGCAACTTTTCTAGGAGGGGACAATCATGAGAACCAAACTCCACGGTTTCGATTATATCAATATGATTGTCCTGATCCTGGTGTCAATCATATGTATATACCCGCTGTGGAACATCTTCGCCGTTTCCTTGAGCGACGGCATCTATGTGGCGGCATCCGAGGTTTATCTTGCTCCGAAGGGCTTCAATATCGAGACTTTTAAATACGTGCTGAACAATCCGCGGCTCGGCGTCTCCCTCGGACTCTGGAATTCGTTCGTCTACACGGTGGTCGGCACGCTCGTTGCGGTTTTGTTGACCTTTATCACCGCCTACCCGCTGAGCAAAAAAAGGCTCGCGGGCCGCAAAACCATCATGCTCATTTTCGTATTCACGTTCGTGTTTGAAGCCGGGATCATTCCCAATTTCATCGTGTACAAAAGCCTGGGCCTGGTCAATTCCTTCTGGGTCATGATCATCCCCGGCGCGATCAACACGTTCCTGCTGATCATCATGCGCTCGTTCCTGGACGCCTTGCCGGAGGAGCTCGAAGAGTCGGCGTATATCGACGGAGCCAGCGATCTGCAGACGATGTGGAAAATTTATTTCCCGCTGGCACGCCCCGCGATTGCCACGGTCAGTATTTTCTATGCCGTGTCTATCTGGAACCAATACCTGATGCCGATGATCTACTTGCAGAAGCAAAGCCTCAAGCCGATTACCGTCGTTCTCTACAACCTGATCGTCAGCGGAAGCAAAGACGGCACGTCGCTCGAGAGCATGACAGTCAACGGCGTTCAATTGCTGCCGCAGAATCTTCAGGCCGCTGCGATCTTCCTGTCGGTAGCGCCGATCCTGATCGTATATCCGTTTGCGCAAAAATATTTTACCAAAGGAATGTTGATCGGAGCCGTAAAAGGATGATTGGCATTTACCGTCCAGCGAGGTGATAGACTTGAAGTTTGCCATCATTGCAGACGACTTGACGGGGGCTAACGATACGGGCGTGCAGTTCGCGCGGCGGGGTCTCGTCACTTCCGTCCTCCTGCAGCCGGATCAGAAACTGGCCGAGGATCTTGATGTCGTCGTGATCGACACGGACAGCCGTTCCTTATCGCAGGAAGAGGCTTATCGCAAAGTCAGAACGGTTTCCGAATTTTTGCGCCGATTCCCCCCCGAGTTCGTGTACAAAAAAATCGACTCCACCATGAGGGGAAATATCGGGGCGGAGATCGACGCCGTGTACGATGTGTTTCAGCCGGAACTGGTCGTGATCGCCCCGGCTTATCCGAAGAATAAAAGGGTCGTCAGCGGAGGCGATTTTTACCTCGACGGCAAGCTGCTTCATATGACGGAAATGGCGGCCGATCCGAAAACGCCGGTCACTTCGTCCCATTTGCCGGATATTCTCCGAATACAGACCGGGCGGAAAATCGTTCAGGTGACGGCGGAAGACATCCGGTCGGGCGGTTCGAAAATTCAGGACAGGCTCGACGAAGCGATCCGGGAATCGGCGCCGTACGTCGTATTTGATTCGCTGAAGGAAGAGGATTTGCGCGCCATCGTGCAGGCGGTCCAGGACAGCCGGCGGCGTGTGGTCTGGATCGGCTCGGCGGGGCTGGCCAACCATCTCTGCAAAGCTTACCTCAAGAGGCAGCAGACGCCGGTGTACCTTCGCGATTCCCATTCCCAGGTATTGACGGTGGTCGGCAGCGTGAACCGGAACAGCCGCCATCAACTGCAGCAGCTTCTCAAGCAGTCGAAGGTTGAAGGTGTCGAGATGAAATCCCATCTGGCCGTTCAAGCGGACACGACGGCGGACGGGGAACAGGCGAGGGTGGTCGCACTCGCTTCCCAGGCGATTGAACGGGGAAGTCATGTCGTCTTGTATACTTCCGGCAGCCCGGACGACATTGCGCTGGCCAACAGCAAAGGCGCGGAGTACGGCTGGGATCCGAAGGGCGTAAGCGACCGTATCTCCCGCGTCCTCGGCGAGGCGGCGGCCGCTCTCATCCGCAAGCACCGGCTGATGGCGCTGGTCATGACCGGCGGAGACACCGCCAAGCAGGTATGCGCGAATCTGGGCGTCAAAGAGTTTCAACTGATCGACGAAGTGGAAATCGGCATCCCGATCGGCCGGCTGTCGGGGGAATGGCCGTTGTACGCCGTGACCAAAGCCGGCGGTTTCGGAACCACGGGCGCGCTGTCCAAAGCGCTCAAAAAAATGCAGGGAGAATCGATATGAGCAGACCGATCATCGGCATTACGATGGGAGACGCCGCAGGCGTCGGCCCCGAAATCATCGTCAAGGCGCTGCGCTCGGAAGAGGTTTACCGCGCCGCACGTCCCTTGGTCATTGGAGATGTCTCCATCCTGCGCAGGGCGGCTGAGATCGTCGGCGCGCCTGTCGCTTTCCGCACGGTGAGCCGGCCGGACGAAGGACAGTACCGCCACGGCACAGTGGATGTGCTGAACCTCGCCCTGTTGTCGGATGACCTGCCGATCGGCCGGTTGTCGGCGGAGGCGGGCAATGCAGCCTTCCGTTATATCGAGAAGGCGGTAGCGCTGGCGAGGGCGCGGGAGATCGACGCCATCTGCACGGCGCCGCTGAACAAAGAAGCGCTGCATAAGGGCGGTCACCTGTATCCGGGCCATACGGAAATTCTGGCGGATCTGACGGGTACCGATGATTATTCGATGATGCTGTCGGCGCCGAAATTGAAGGTCATCCATCTGACGACCCATGTCGGGCTGATCAAGGCCATTCAAAGCATTACCCCCGAGCGCACGTACAAGGTGCTTCGTCTCGCCCACGATACACTGAAGCGCGCGGGTTGCGACAAGCCGAGGATCGCCGTCTGCGGCATCAATCCGCATGCGGGCGAGAACGGGCTGTTCGGCGAAGGCGAGGAAGAGGAGAAGCTGGTTCCGGGAATCGAACGGGCTCGTGCCGAAGGCATCGACGTTTACGGTCCGCTGCCTGCCGATACGCTGTTTTTCCGCGCGGTCCGGGGCGACTTCGACATCGTCGTGGCCTGTTATCACGATCAGGGCCACGGGCCGATCAAAGTGCTGGGTCTGGAAGCCGGCGTGAACATTACCGTCGGGCTGAAGGGCGGCATCATCCGCACATCGGTCGATCACGGGACGGCTTTCGATATCGCCGGAACCGGCAAAGCCGACGAAGGCTCGCTTCTGGAAGCGATCCGGATGGCGATCGAACTGGCGCCCAGACAGCCTATCCAATCCTAAGCTGACGGAGGAAACCCGAATATGACGACATTGACAGAGCTGCTCGCAGTTTCGGCACACAAAGACGGAACCCTGCGTTCGACCGGCCAAGGCACGGCGCAAGCGATCCTTGCCACTCCGCATATTGTGAACCATGCCCCGAGCCTGATCGAGCTGCACAACGGAGATATGCTCATGGTATGGTTCGCAGGCGATACCGAAGAAGGGCGAAGCGACATCCGGATCGTGATGTCCCGATTGGCCCGCGGGGCGACCCGATGGACCGATCCCGTACATGTGTCCGAGGATCCGGTGCGATCGGAACAGAACCCGGTGCTTTTCCAAAAACAGGACGGAACCCTCATGCTCCTTCATACGGCCCAGGCGCCGCGCGAAGATGTGAAAGAGCATTACAACCCGGCGACCAACGTCGACGCCGCCACACGGCAGGAAACGTCGGAGATCCGCTGCCGCTTGTCGGAAGACGACGGACATACCTGGGGGCCGACCCGGACCTTCTCCGAAACGCCGGGTTCGTTCTGCCGCGCGCCGATCGAGGTGCTCGGCAACGGCGACTGGATTTTCCCCATGTGGATCAGCAAGCGGGATGGCAACACGGTGTTCGGCAACGACACCAGTCTCGTCCGCATCTCCCGGGATGAGGGCCTGACCTGGAGCGAGTATCCGATCCCGGCCAGCCGCGGCCGCGTTCATCCCAATATCATCGAGTGGGGAGAAGGCCGGCTCAGCGCCTTCTTCCGCAGCCGTTCCGCGGACTGGATTTATGTGAGCCGTTCGAACGACTACGGCCGCACGTGGTCCGAGCCGGAGCGCACGACGCTTCCGAACAACAATGCTTCGATCCGGGCGATCAAGCTTCAAAGCGGCAGACTTGCCGTCATTTACAACCACTTTCAAGCCGGGGACGATCCGCAGGCGACGATCTGGCCGAAAACGCGGTTCCCGGTGTCCATCGCGCTGTCCGAGGATGAGGGCCGCACCTGGCCTTACATCAGGCAAATCGAGCAGGGCGACGGCTTTACCGGGGAAGAAAACAAGCATCTGAACCGCACTTATGAGTACCCGTGGCTGCTCCAAACGCGTGACGGTCTGCTTCATGCCGCTTACGCTTATGGCAACCGGCAGGCGATGAAGCACGTCGTGCTCACGGAACAATGGATCATCGGATAATGCCATAAAGAAGGTGACGACCTGGATTCCGCATCCCGCAAGCAGCTATGGGCGATCGCGGGCATTTCCTCGCTGTTATCCGTGGTGTTCAGCGGCCTGGATGTTGTTTTCACGGTATATGCCGTCGAACGGCTGCAGCTGCCCGCATCGGATTTGGCGCTTCTCCGCTCCCTCCGCCTGATCGTCTCGATTCCGTTTATCCTCGTGATGGGCGGAGTTGCGGATTGGTGGGGGACCAAAAAGACGGCGTTCGCCGCCATTCTGATGACCGCCGCCACGTCTGTTCTGACCATTGCGATTCCGAGCAAAGGGACCTTGTTCGCCACGTTTCCGGTTTACGGCGGATTGACGGCCATTCTGCTCGTCAGCATGAATGTCATCTCCCAGAGTGTGAAGGACAATCTGAGGAATTTGTCCAACACGCTCTACCGCTCCACGTTCATCGGTTTCGCCATCGCCGGACCGCTGTGCGCCGGGCTTCTGATCTCGTACGGTTATCTCGCGGCTTTCCTCGGATTTGCCGTCATCCTGGCCGCGAGCCTGGGCGTCTTGTCGCTGTATCCGGAGGAAAAGAACGCCGTGCCGCCGAACGGCGAATGGCCCGGCAAATCCGTGTCCCGGTTGATCGGCAGCTGGAATGCCTTGCTGCATGACAAGCCTTTAATGACGTATATGCTCTTGAACGGCTTGCTGAATCATGTCGTTATGGTCAATCTGGTGCTCATTCCGATCAAGCTGATGAACGAGCTCGGTGTCAGCAGCCGGGCGTTCACCTATGTGATGACGCTGAGCTCGGTGACAGGTCTGCTCTTCACGGTCGCCGCCGGATTTCTGATGAAAAAGCATCTGGCGAAGCTGGTTGCTGTGCCGATGCTGCTCAGCGCGGCTTGCAATCTCGTTCTGGGGCTGCAAGCGAATGCCGCGCTGACGATCGTGCTGTTTATGTTATCGTCGGCTTTCTACACGGTGACAATGGCGCCGACCAGCCTGTGGCTGAGCGGCATGGCCAAGCGGCAGTTCGGCGCGGTGTTCAGCTTTTTCAAAATCGTGTCCGCCGGCCTCGGGGTTCTCGTGTCCGCCGTGCTTTCGTTGGTTCAACCGGCGATCGGCATCGATCGGGCGCTCGTTGCTTACGGGACGTTCGGCGTGCTGGCGAGCCTGCTGTTCATGCGGCATATTTACAAATGGCAAGCTGCAAGCGGCGGCCAACCGCCCACACAGGCTGAAGGATGATGGGCCAACGATTGGCCGAAGCGGCTCTGGATGTATTCGAAAACGAGCCGGTCAAGGAGCATCCGCTGTTGTCGCTCGGTCATTTTATGGCCTCTTCTCATGTTGCGGGCTACACCCGCGAAGCCGTCACACAGGTAGGTATCGCATGCGCGAGGAACATTGTGGATGTTCTGGTGCACGGCAATCGGCCGGCATCGGTTATGAACGGCCTATAAAAAGGAGGCAAGGAGCATGGTCTCCATTCCGATCGACAACGTGCGCGGCTTCATTGCCGAAGCGCTGCTCCGGCTGGGCTTGGAGCGGCAGCAGGCGGAGATTGCCGCGCGTCATATGGCCTATGCGGATGCCAAGGGTACGGACACGCACGGCATCATGCAGCTGCCGGTATATGCGCGCCGGATCCGGGACGGAGGAATCAACCGCAATCCGGTGCTGGCGTGGGAGAATGAAACCGAACAGTCCGCCGTATTGAACGGCGATCACGGAATGGGGCACTATGTGACCCATGTCGCGATGGAAAAAGCGATCGAGATGGCCGGCCGGCATACGATCAGCTTCGTCACGATCCGCAACGGGAGCCATTTTGGAGCCGCTTCCTCCTATGCGAAGATGGCTTCCGACGCCAAAATGATCGGGTTCGTCACCTCGAATGCAGCCGCCCTGATGGCGGCGACGGGCGGTACGCAGCGCGTGCTCGGCAATAATCCGCTTTGTTTCGCCGTCCCGAGGAAGGAGGGCGATCCGGTCATTCTCGATATGGCGTGCAGCAATGTCGCGATGGGCAAATTGGTGATGGCCCAGAACAAAGGAGAACAGATCCCCCTAGGCTGGGCGCTCGATAAGCACGGCCGACCGACGACCGATCCTTATGAAGGTTTTCAGGGCGGGGGTTCGCTTGTCCCGATTGCCGGCCACAAGGGCTACGGGCTGGCGCTGGTGATGGATATTTTATCCGGCGTCCTCTCAGGGTCCAACTACGGCACGAATGTGGGCCGGATGGCGGACTCTCCTATTCCGACAGGTGTCGGATGCTCGATGATCGTCCTGAATATTGCCCGCATCCTGCCGTTGGAAGTGTTCGAGGCTCGCCTGGAGGATTTGCTTGGCATGGTGGCCGCGTCTGGAGACGGCACGAGCAGGATTTACCTGCCGGGCGAAAAGGGGGCCGAAACCGCACGCGTCCGCCTGCAGACCGGTGTTCCGATTGCCGGTAAGCTGCTGGGGCAGTTGACGGAGCTTGCGGAGCAGCTCGGCATCGATACGCAGCAATACGGTTTCTGACTAATCTCACAGGAAGGAAGTTAATCATGCCTAACATGCAGCTGTCCACCGGAATCATTCCCGCCATGGTAACGCCGTTCAACGAGCAGGAGGAATTAAACGAACCCGCGCTTCGCTCGATGACCCGCCGGCTCGTGGATGCAGGCGTGCACGGCCTGTTCTGTCTGGGCACCAACGGCGAATTTTTTAATCTTTCCTTTGAAGAGAAAGTAAGGATCGCGGACATTCTCGTCGAGGAAGCCGGCGGCCGAATACCGGTTTACGCCGGCGCCGGATGCTCAAGCACACGGGAGACCGTGGCGCTGGCGAGAAGGCTGGAGCACTCGGGCGTGGATGCTCTGTCCGTGATTACGCCGTATTTTCTCGCTTTCACGCAGCAGGAACTGATCCGGCACTTCGAAAGAGTCGCGGCGGCGGTTTCCATTCCCGTCATCCTCTACAACATCCCTTCCCGGACGGGCAATGCGCTGTCCCCGAAGACAGTCGGCCAGCTGGCGCAGATCCCGAATATCATCGGCATCAAGGACAGCAGCGGCAGCTTCGACAATATCCTCCAATACATCGACCAGACACCGGAGTCTTTCTCGGTGATGGCCGGAACGGATTCCCTCATACTGCCCAGCTTGATGGCCGGCGGCAAAGGCGCGATTGCGGCAACGGCCAACGTCTTCCCTGAAGCGGTGGCTTCCATCTATGAACATTGGAAAGCCGGACGCTTCGAGGAGGCGGAAGAAGCGCAGCGCGTGCTTCGTGACCTGCGAAGCGCGTTCTCCTTAGGCACGCTGCCTTCCGTTCTGAAGGCGGTGCTGAATTGCATTGGCGTTGAAGCGGGACTCTCCAGGCGTCCGGTCGCTCCGTTAACCCCGGCAGCCGATGAGGAAGTCCGCCGGATGGTGGAGAAATATAGGCAAAGAGGGCTGCTCGCCAATGCCTAAGGAGGGATTTTACCCATGAAATACGCCAAACCGTACAAGCCGGAAGGCATGATGCAGGTCGACCTTTACCGCAACGCAAATGAATTTTGCTCTTGGCCTTTTAACGCCGGCATGTGGAAGATCGATGAGGACAACATCCTGGTCGCTTTTATGAACATTGCGTGCGACTATGCGGTGCCGGGCACCCTCAACCATGACCGGGTGGAAACATTCGGCAGAATCCGCGCGGTTCGGACGCGGGACGGCGGGAGAACCTGGAGCGCTCCAAGCGATATCGCCGACAATAACCGGCTGCAGGACGAGCTGCGTTACGGAGTCAAGCACCAATTGGCCGAACCGTTTGATTTCCGGGATCCGAATACGCTGCTCGCCTGCTGGTGCACCCCGAACTCGGCGGTCGACCATGCGCAGCCATGGGTGAAAATGTCCCGTGATGGCGGGGAGACGTGGAGCGAAGCGGTGATGCTTCCGGATTGCGGCATTCCCCGTTATCAAGGCAGGCCTTCTTATATCGTCAGACCTGACGGTGTCGTGCTGCTGTTCCTGACGGCGCGGCCGAAAAACAATCCGCATGACCGTCCGGTCGTGTTCGCGTCGTTCGACGACGGACGCAACTGGTCCATGGTGTCGATGATGCCGAACGCGTTGGAGTACCGGATGATCTGTCCGTCCCCCGTGATCCTCAAGGACGGAAGGATTATGGTGGCGGTGAGGGTTAAACCCGCCATGACCTCCGCATGGGATGAACTGTTTGCATCGGATGACGGGGGCCTGACATGGCGTTTCGTTTCCCGCATCAACGATCATGGGGACACCGTGCATCTCACCTTGCTGCAGGACGGACGGCTGTTCGCCGTTTACGGTTACCGGCAGCCTCCGTTCGGCATCCGCGCCAGGATCAGCGAGGATAACGGCTTGACCTGGGGGCCTGAAATGATCCTGCGCGACAACGGCGGAAGCAACGATTTGGGTTATCCGCGCGCCGTTGAAGCGAGACCGGGCGAAATTCTGGCTTCTTATTACTTCAACGATAAGGAAGACCCGATCCAACAGCACGGCGGCGTACGCTATATCGGAGGCACGATTCTAAAAGTGTGAGAATGGAGGCGGGGGATTCGCCGATTCGTAAATTGATTCTGCCAGCCGATTATGGAGAATGCGGTGGAGCATGGCATCAGCAAGCTTCCGGAAGGGAAAGGGAAGATCAAGCTGACCGCAAAACGGGAGGGGAATGAAATTGTTTTCATCATTGAGGATAACGGACCCGGCTATCAGGGCGGGCCATTAGTGAATCTGGACCATCCTCCGGAGAAGGATGCGATTGGCGGCATCGGATTAGTGAATGTCCATAAACGGCTGCAGCTGCATGTTGGCCATAAGTTTGGGCTATTGGTGCATCCGAATCCGGCTGCAGGATTTAGAGTCGAGATCAGGCATCCCCTTACTGAGGAATCGCAGGAAGGCAGAAGTGCTGAACATCACGTGTTCGGCGGACAAACTTCTTCCGTCGCTTCTAAATGAGTAAAATATCCTGCGAACAAAAGTTCTCTGGCAACCCGTTGTCAGAGAACTTTTGATATAATAGGGCTACATCATACAGGCGGTACCTGTGACAGGGTCGGGTACCGTAATCATTTACCTGAGAGGACGGGCTGGTACTATGAAAATATTCCACACGGCCGATTGGCATCTCGGCAAGCTGGTGCAAGGCGTTTATATGACGGAGGATCAGCAATATGTCCTTGAACAGTTCATAAAGGATGTAGAGGCGGAAAAGCCGGATGTCATCGTGATCGCAGGCGATCTATACGATCGTGCGGTTCCGCCGACTGAAGCCGTGCAATTGCTGGACAGCGTGCTGGAAACGATTGTTCTTCAATTGAAAATCCCTGTGCTGGCGGTCGCCGGCAATCACGACAGCCCGAGCCGCCTTGATTTCGGCAGCAGCATTATGAAAGCGTCAGGCTTGCATATCGCGGGTGAACTTGCCTATCCATTCGATCCCGTCGTGCTGCGTGATGAGGATGGAGAGGTTCATTTTCATCTCATTCCATATGCCGAGCCCGGAAAAGTGCGCTATTTGCTTGGCGATGACCCTATCAAAACGCATGATGAAGCCATGAGGAAGATCACCGAAACCATCAGAGCAACGATGAACCCGAGTGCCCGTCATGTGTTCGTCGGACATGCTTTTGTAACGCCTGGCGGTGAAGCTCAGGATAATACAAGCGACTCGGAACGACCGCTGTCCATCGGCGGGGCAGAGCACGTCAGCGCCAAACATTTTCAAGGATTCCATTACACGGCACTGGGCCACCTGCATCAGGCGCATCATGTCGGGAACGAAACGGTCCGATATGCCGGCTCGCCCCTGAAGTATTCCATTTCGGAAGAACGCCATAACAAGGGATATTTTATGGTTCAGCTAGATAAACTTGGGGGCGTAACGATTGTAAAAAAAGAGTTGGTGCCAAGGCGCGACATGCGGACGGTAGAAGGCCTGATGGCGGACATCGAGCGGCATCCGATAAACGACGACTACGTGTTTGTCCGCTTGCTTGACGAGGCGTCCGTGTTGTCTCCGATGGAACGGGTCCGCTCCGTTTATCCGAATGCGATGCACGTAGAACGGAAGGCGGCCGTCTCCGGGCTGGCAGGGGAATCTTCAGCGGTTGATGGACGAGCGAGGATGGATGAGCTTTCGCTGTTCAAAGCTTTTTATAAAGAAGTAAGAGGTACCGAGCTGTCGACGGAAACGGAAAGACTGTTTATTGAGACGCTGCAGGAGATTCACAAGAAAGAAGGTGAGCGCCATGAGACCGTTGAAGCTTGCGATGACGGCGTTCGGGCCGTATAAGGATCGGGAGGTAATTGATTTCTCGGAGCTTAAGGGGCACCGGTTGTTCCTCGTATCGGGAAATACGGGGGCCGGGAAAACATCCATTTTTGACGCGATCTGTTTTGCCTTGTACGGAGATGCAAGCGGGGAGGACAGGGACGACAGCAAAATGCTTCGCAGTCATTTCGCCGATGATCAAACCTACACTTCCGTTGATTTTATATTCGAGCTCAGAGGCAGGACGTACCGCGTCTTCCGGCAGCTGGCTCATGTGAAGGCGGGCAATAAAGGCGCGACGGGAGACAGATATGAGCTGTATGGAGTCGTCCAGGGAGAAGAGGTTCCGCTGACAGACCGCTTCATCGTGTCCCAGGTGGATGAGAAACTGCGCGAGATCATTGGACTCACGAAGGAACAGTTCAGCCAGATCGTCATGCTGCCTCAGGGAGAATTCCGCAAGCTGCTCACTTCTGAGACGGAGAACAAAGAGGAGATCTTGCGTCGTATCTTCAAGACCGGGCTGTATAAATATGTAGCCGATCATCTCAATGAAAAGCGAAAGCAAATGCAGCAAATCTGCTCGGAGCTGGAAAGCATTCGGGATTATCAAATCAGCAATGTGAAAGGCTCTTTGTCCGGGCGTGAAGGCTCCGACCTGTATAACGTGTTTCAGCAGCAGCATTACAATACGTATCAGGTGCTGGACGCTTTAGATCTGGAGATCCATTATTATGCCGAGCAAATGAAGGCAAGGAAGCAGCAGCTGCAAGATGAAACTGCCAAGCACCAGGAGCAAACGGCGGTCTATCATCAAGCCCGGAATGTGAACGAGCAGTTCGTCCTCCTGGATCAGAAAGCCGCGGCAAGACGACAGCTGGCAGAGCAGGAGCACGATATCCGGCAAAAAACGGTGCAGCTTGCACTTGCGGAACAAGCCGTCCACCTGCATGTCTATGAGCGTCATCAGGCCGAGATGACAGAGGAACTGGCCCGCAAAGGCAAGCTCTTCGAAGATGCCCTGTCTGAATGCGTGCAAGCGGAGGCGGCACTCCAGCTGGCCGCGGTGCATTATAAGCAGGAAGAGGGCAAAGAAGAGCTGAGGGAACAGGCCTTGCGCGAGCTGGACCGACTCCAGGGCTTTTTGCCGACCGTAAAGGAAATCGATCAGAAACAGCAGCGGGTCATCCTGCTGGCGTCAGAAGCTGAAGCGTTGTCGAAGCAATGCAAGAAGGCCCAGGATGAGCTGGAGGCACGACAATCCGAGCGATTGGCCACAGCGGCCGGGGTGAAGGAATTGGAAGAAAAGGTCGTTCATTTGCCGGCAAAGACAGAGAAGCTTGCCCTGCTGAGGCAGCAAGCCGCAATGATTCAAGAATATCTCAACCTGCTACTTAAGTCTGCGAAAGAACAAGAAGAGGAAAGAGAGCACAGAGAGGCGCTTGGGCAAGCGGATCGAGCGTATGCCGAAGTAGAGGACCGCTGGATTGAGGGTCAAGCAGGGTGGCTCGCAAGTCATCTTCATGACGGTGATTCTTGCCCGGTGTGCGGAAGCGTCGACCACCCGAGGAAAGCGGCAGCCACCGGGGACATCCCGACGAAAGAAGAGCTTGAACGGCTGCGTAAGGAGAAATCCACGGCAGAGAAGAAGCATCTCGAAGCGAAGGCGAAACTCACAGCTACCGAACAGCAGATCCGGCAGAAACAGCAGCAGGTGCTTGAACAGGGTATGAGCTTGGACGGGATTCAGGAGGCTTACCAGGCGCTGGTGAAGGAAGGGAAAGCGCTGGCTGAAGAGGAAAAGCAGTTGAAAGCCGAGCATGCCGAACTCGCTCCGCTCAAGCAAGCGTTGGAATCGCTGGATCGCAAGCTGGATGAGCTGCGCAAGCAAAAAGAACTTGTTCTGAATTTGTTCAATGACAAGAAGACGGCGCATGCGACGGAGAAGGCGCTGCACGATCAATCGCTGGCCGCTGTGCCTGAGGATGTGCGAAGCCTTGAGAAGCTGGAACAGCGAATCCGGGCAGTGGAGGACAACAAGAAGCAGCTGGAGGCCGCATGGAGGAAAGCCCAGCTGCAGCACCGGGAGGCGAACGACCGGAACATTAGGGCGGCAGCAGGCCGCAGCAATGCGGAAAGCCTGAAGAACGAGGCTATGGCCAACAGGGATAAGGCTAACCAGAGCTACATGGAGGCGCTCCGGCAGGCCGGATTTGAGACGGAAGAAGCCTATAAAGCGGCGAAAATGACGGATGCAGCTCGCGAGGCGCTGAAGCAGCAAATTGAAGCGTATAGGACATCGATGGCCTCGGTAACGAAGCAAATCGAGGAATTATCCGCGGCGCTCGCGGGCAAAGAACGCCAAGATCTCGCTGCGCTCCAGCAGCGCATGCAGGAGCTGGAACAATACATTGACGCCATCCGCAGCGGATACATACAAGCCGAGAACCATTATGATAAGGGTACGGAATACAAGGCGAATATCGTGGAGGCTGAGCGCCGCTGGCAGGATGCCGAACGCGAGTATCAGCTCGTCAAAGATTTATATGATGTGGTTCGGGGAGAAAACGGCAAAAAGGTATCCTTTGAACGATACCTGCAGATTGAGTTTCTGGAGAAAATTATTCACACAGCGAACCAGAGGCTGCAGCGGATGTCGGGCGGACA
The DNA here is from genome assembly GCF_963515335.1 of uncultured Paenibacillus sp. Taxonomy (NCBI): domain Bacteria; kingdom Bacillati; phylum Bacillota; class Bacilli; order Caryophanales; family Paenibacillaceae; genus Paenibacillus; species uncultured Paenibacillus sp. Next base: position 25,084 of record NZ_CAUPYC010000008.1, read on the forward strand.
ATACTGCCTCGTTCGCAGCGACCGTATGGAGAAACGCGGCAGGCAGAGCGGTCTTGGATTCGATGTGTATGACAATTATACCGGTCAACTAAGGGACGTAAAGACTTTGTCCGGCGGTGAAAAGTTCAATGCCTCACTCTGTTTGGCGCTTGGAATGGCGGATGTCATTCAATCGTATGAAGGAGGCATATCGCTGGAGACGATGTTTATCGACGAAGGCTTCGGCTCGCTCGATGAAGAGTCGTTGAACAAGGCGATCGATACTTTGATCGACCTGCAGCAATCCGGACGGATGATCGGCGTCATCTCACATGTGCAGGAGCTGAAGCAGGCCATACCCGCCATCCTGGAAGTGAAGAAAACAAGAGAGGGATACAGTTGCACCAGCTTTTACGTCAGTTAGCCGGTACTGTCTTGTCCTAAAATAGCTTCCTCGGCATACATATGTAGCAAAGAGGAGCGTGAGCACAATGGACAAGAAAGTGAAACGCTATTATCAACTGAAGCAAAAGCAAAAAGAGATAGAGCAGGAATTGACGGAGCTGCGCGGCGATATCATGAACCATTGTAAAGAACAAGGCGTTTTTGAGCTTGAGGTTGGAAATTATAAGGCGAAGATTGTTCGCCAGGAGCGGAAGGAATACGATGATGACAAGCTTTACGAAGCGCTTCCCGACCCCGGTGTGTGGCGCATGCTCTCCAAGTCGGATGCCTCCAAGATTGCGAGCCTGATCAAACTGAATGTGATCTCGGAAGAGAAGATAAAAGATGCATTTTCGGTCAAGAGCATAACGCTGCTTCAAGTGGATAAAAAGTAAAACATACTCGTGCTGGATTTCAAGTTGGTCAATCGTATCCGAAAAAGTTTGAGCAGCACCTGTTATTGAAAACAGGTGCTTTTTATTTTGTGCGCATCAAGATCGAATCAATAGCCACTCATAAAACCATGCGACATTGGCAATAATTTGATTGTCCGGAACTCTTCGTTATCCTGTTGCGAACGGTACTGCTTGAATATTTGACCAACTGATTCTCCGGAGGAGCCAATGGCATATAACACGGAAAAACTTCGTCAAAAAGCACGTGAGCTCGCACTGCAGCACAACCCGACCGCAGCACGAACCCAGCCCAAATACATATGGAATCAGTTCGATTCAGACATAGAGAGTTTACGGGCATTTGTCATTTCTTTGCAGGATCGCCATGCAGGTTGCGGTCAGCCTGCGGAAGAATGGCTGCTCGATAATGCCGAATTTATCGAGGAACAGGCATTGGAAGTGAGAACTCAATTATCCAATCGCTCGCTTGGTTATTTGCCGCGATTGGGAAAGAACGGGATACTGCGTATTCAATCTCTATGCGAAGATTATCTAGAGCAGGTCGACGCTGTATGGAATGAGGAATCCTTTGTTTCCTATCTGGACGCTTATCAGGAAGTTTCCGCATTGACGCTGGCCGAGACCCGGTCCATCCCGCTCATCCTTCGGGTGGCCTTGATCAAAAGGCTGGCTGAAACGATGGCACTCGCGCGTGATCGCCGAGAGGTGTGCATGGAAGTTGAACGGTTGCTTTCACGGCTAGAGCCTTCCAAGTTAAATCCGGAAGCGATCAACGCACAATTGGAAGCGGCGGGTCAGGCCGTTCCGCTATCCGGTCCATGGATCGTTCACTTGATCAGTCACCTGCGGGAGTGGGCCGACGATTCCGCTTCCGTGCGCGAATGGTTGATGTGCAAATTTGAGAACGGTGCAGACGACCTCGATCGCATCGTATCCTACGAGCATCAGCTTCAGGCCGCCTATCAGGTGACGGCTGGAAATTTGATTACGAGCTTACGCAGAAACGAGCGCGGGGACTGGAATGGCCTGTTCGAACGGATAAGCTTGCTCGACCGAACGCTTCGTCAGGAAAGCACGGGCGTTTATCCTCTGCTTGATTCTTACAGCAGGAATGAGATTCTCGATCGCATAGAAGTATTGGCCCGTCGTATGCGTATGCCCGAAAACTTGATCGCAAGTCATTCCGTGGCACTCGCGAAGGAAGAGAAGGAATGGGTGTCCGGGGATCGTGAGATATCTCTTGCGGCCCAGACGGGTGACCTGCCTCGCCCGACATTTGCCGCTTATTATTTATTCGAACCTGCCGGAATAAGAAAGTTGATGCAATCGTTGCGGCAATGCGGCCATCCCCGGAATTTTCCGGGAGCCGGCATTTTCCGACGGGCTGCCGGCACTTATTTTGCTCTGCTCATCGGATTGTTCGCGTCTGCTTTGATTGCCGCTGCCGCTTGGATCGGCAGTGGACGCGGCTTAACACCGCAAGGGTGGGCAGCGGTGTCGCTTGCGCTGTCCCTTCCCGTAAGCGAGTGGGTTATCGCTTGGCATCATTTTGGAATCGAACGCTTCTGCCGCCCCCGCCCTCTGCTGCGTTATGATTTTTCAAACGGAGTCCCGTTAGAAGCTGCCACGATGGTCGTCATTCCCGCCATCTGGTCCACACCTGAAGAAGTAGGGGAATTGGCGGATCGTTTGGAAATCCATTATCTGGCCAACCGCGATCCAAACATCCATTATGCCATTTTGGGGGATTTTACCGATGCCCGGGAGGAGAGGCTCCCGGGAGATGAAACGCTCATGGCATTGGCAAAAGAAAGAATCGAGACGCTTAACCGTACGTATTTCAGCCCCGGTGGAACAACCTTTCACTTTTTTCAGCGTCGCAGAAAGTGGAACCCCGATGAGGGAGTGTTCATGGGCTGGGAACGCAAGCGCGGAAAATTGGTGGAATTCGTCGAACTGCTTAAAGGCGGTACGCAGACGAGCTACGACTTTATGACGGGTGATACGACCGTGTTGCCCCACGTCCGCTACATCATTACGTTGGACGCAGACACACAGCTCCCTATGGGAAGCGCACAGCGGATGATCGGCACGCTCCATCTGCCTTATAACAGACCCCGTTTAAATCATTCGCGAACCCGGGTCGTTGAAGGGTATGGCGTGTTGCAGCCGCGCATCGGAATCAGCCACGAGTCGGCCATGCGGTCGCGGCTTGCCTACTATTGGTCGGAGCCGGGATTGGACCCGTACGCGTTTGCCGCTTCCGATCCTTATCAGGACGCACTGGATCAGGGGATTTTCACGGGAAAAGGGATTTTTGATGTGGATGTGTTTGCCGAGATCTTGTGCGAACGTATTCCTGAAAATACGGTGCTAAGCCACGATTTGCTCGAAGGAGGTTTTTTGCGGGCGGCCCTGCTGTCGGACATTGAATTGATCGACGACCATCCGTCCGCATTCATCGCTTATCAACGGCGCCTGCACAGATGGGTGCGGGGAGATTGGCAGCTGGTTTGCTGGCTGTTTCCGCGCGTTTGCGACCGAAGGGGAACGATAAGGCCGGTCGATCTATCCGTTATTTCACGTTGGCAAATGATCGACAATTTGCGCCGCAGCCTGCTCCCGATCGCTTATTTCGCGCTTCTGGCACTTGGTTTAACTGTTCTTCCCGGCTCTCCGGTCAGCTGGTTTGCTGTCGTGTTCGCAACCGTGTTTATACCGGTTATCCGTCAGATTTTTGTCATGCGGCGAACCGGTTGGCATCCCCGGAGGATGCTGTCAACAGCTGTATACGTCTTGATGACCATCTGGACACTTCCGTTTCAAAGCGCGGTTTTGCTCGATGCGATCGGTAAAACGCTTTACCGGCTATATATAAGTAAACGCCGTTTGCTTGAATGGACCAGTTCATCTCATATTGAGCGGAGCAGCAGGGGAAAGCATCATCCGGCGTTGCTCGGTGCGCGCGGCGGATACGCATTCATCATCCTGTTTGCATTGGCTGCAGTGATGCAGCGGCAACCGGCAGCGGCATGGATGGGCCTCATGCTTAGTTTAATTTGGGCGTTGGCTCCTCTTGGTATCCGTTGGTTGGACAAGCCTCCGGTACGAGACGGGCAGCCGCTCGCCCCGGCGGAAGAGGAAGAATTGCGCGCGTTGGCCAAACAAATTTGGGCGTTTTATGAGGATTTTGCAGGGCCTCAAGATCATTGGCTGCCCCCGGACAACGTTCAAATCGACCCTCCGAACGGAGTCGCGCATCGTACGTCTCCGACCAATATCGGGTTTCTGTTGACCTCTGCCTTAGCCGCGCGGGATTTCGGGTTTATCGACACAGCGGAGCTTGTGGAGCGTTTGGAGCGCACCGTCAGCACCGTCGAACGATTGGACAAATGGAACGGCCATCTTTATAACTGGTACGATACCGTCTCGCTCGCGACGCTGCCGCCGGCGTATGTCTCTACGGTGGACTCAGGTAATTTCGTGGCCAGTTTGATGACGGTAAAACAAGGGTTAGTCCATTGGCTGATGTCCGACTTCACCATGAGCAAGCAGTCAAGCCGGACTGAATTCGAAAGAAACGAAGGGCCGTATGTTGAGTTTGCCGTAGAGCTCGGGAAACACAGTCCAGGGGAAGCGGCCGTAAAGGAGACGGAGGAGCGCAACGGCGGCCGCCGATCCGACAAGGAGACGGATGACCGGTCAACGTCGCGGCAAGAGACCCCTGTCGACTGGCTGGAACGCGGACAGAATCTGGCCGCCCGTCTTGAGGCATTGATCACGGCGACAGATTTCCGAGCGCTTTATGACCATAAAGCCAAATTATTCGTCTTAGGCTATCATGCGGCGTCCGGCGAACGTGATGAGATCCTTTACGACCTGTTGGCCTCTGAGGCAAGACAGACAAGCTTTGTTGCGATCGCTCTGGGGCAAGTATCCGTGTCCCACTGGTTGGCGCTCGGCCGAACGGTAAAAAAGCAGGGGAAACACACAACGTTGGTTTCGTGGTCCGGGACCATGTTTGAATATATGATGCCGTGGCTGCTGATGCGCACATATCGGAACACGATCTGGGACAGCACGTACCGCGGCGTGGTGAAGCGGCAAATCGAATACGCTCGTGAACGCGGTGTTCCGTTCGGCGTTTCGGAGTCCGGCTATTACGCGTTTGATTATCAGATGAATTATCAATACCGGGCTTTCGGCGTTCCGGGCCTCGGTTTCAAACGCGGACTCGAACAAGATTTGGTCCTGGCGCCTTATGCGACGGTCATGGCCCTTCCTTTCGCGATGCGTGACGGCTTGAGGGACTTGCTTCGAATGGAGAAGCTCGGGGCACGCGGCCCATATGGTTTTTACGAAGCCATTGACTTTACCCCCGGGAGAATGCCGGAAGGCGAAACCTGCAAGGTTATCCGAAGTTTTATGGCGCATCACCAGGGAATGAGCCTGCTGACGCTTGCCAATATGCTGCTGCCGGGTAAGATGTATGATTACTTTCATCGCGATAAACGCGTTCGGGCGGCAGAACTGCTGTTGATCGAACGTATTCCTCCACGCGCCGCCATTTTGAATCGGGAATTATCGGGAAAGATGCGGATGCAAAAACCGAAACCGGCAACGATTGCCCCGCTCCGGGAATATCTGTCGGCTGACACGCCGGTGCCTGAAGTGAATGTGCATTCCAACGGGTCGTTCACGACGGTAGTGACCAATAGCGGCAGCGGGTTCATCCGGTATGAAGGAATGGCTCTTTCGCGTTGGAGGGAAGATCCGGTGACGGATCATTGGGGAAGCTATATGTATATCCGGGATGTCGCGCGGGATAAGGTATGGTCCCCGGCTTTTCAACCTTGCCGCGTGCCGTCAGACAAACAGAGCGTGCAGTTTTCGCAAGAGCGCACCACTTTCCGGCGCGAGGACGAGGATTTGCAGACGACGCTTGAAATCACGGTGTCGCCCGAAGCGAACGCGGAAGTTCGCCGGTTGACGCTTACCAACACGGGGAGCGAGGCGCGGATCATCGAGGTGACGACGTTTCTCGAAATCGCGTTGGCGCCGCCCGAGGCCGACAAAGCCCATCCGGCTTTCACCAAATTATTTATTGAAACGGAATATGAGGCAAGCGCGGAATGCCTGCTCGCCCGCAAACGTCCCCGCAATGCGGGAGAGAAATCCGTGTGGGCGTTCCACGCTTTATCGACCGGCCATCCGTCTCTCGGACCCGTGGAATTTGAAACCGACCGGGCTCGTTTTATCGGCAGGGGATACACATTAGCCAGGCCCAGGGGACTTGAATCCCGTCTTGGCGGCACGGTGGGTTCTGTGGCCGACCCCGCATTCGTCATGCGGCGGCGCTTGGACATCGAGCCTGGTGAACGCGTCAGTCTGATCGCGGTTACCGGCGGGGCAGAGACGAAGAGCCAAGCGCTGGACATCGTTCGGCAGTTGTCGGAAGAACAACAAGTGGAGAGGTCTTTTCAGCTTGCATGGACTCGGAGCCAAATCGAACTTCAGCATTTGCACATCACATCCTCCGATGCAGCCGTTTTTCAATTGCTGGCGGGACGTGCGCTGTATGCTGCGCCTTTGCGGGCTGAGCGTGAGCGCGGCATTGCCGCAAACACAAAAGGACAGCAGGGGCTTTGGGCGCACGGAGTCTCAGGCGACCGGCCCATTGTCACGGTGCGGATTGCGGATACAACCCATCTGGCTTTTATCGGCAAGCTTCTCGCCGGCTTTGAATATTTGCGCCATAACGGGCTGTTTATCGATCTTGTCATGTTGAACGAATCGGCAGGGGGGTATCAGCAGGAGTTGCAGGAAGCCCTTCTCCGTACAATGGAGCAGATCGTTGGGCGACACGGCGCAGGACATGGCGGCGTGCACATTCTGCCTGCCGCTCAATTATCGGATGAGGATAAGTCATTGTTGTTTGCGGTGTCCCGCATCGTACTTCGTGCAGATGGCCCGAGTCTGAAGGCGCAGCTTAAAGCAGCGGGTCAAAGCCGCGTTCTTGATGAGCCGCTGCCGGTTACGTCCCCGGCGAACCGCTATGTTTCCGTAAACGCGACCGAAACGAGCGATTACCTGTTCTACAACGGTTGGGGAGGCTTCTCACCGGACGGCAGGGAGTACCGCATCGTTCTGAAGAACGGCAACCACTTGCCGGCACCATGGATTAACGTGATGGCCAATCCGCGATTCGGCTGCCTTGCTTCCGAGCTTTACACGGGTTATACGTGGTGGCGCAACAGCCGCGAATGCAAGTTGACACCATGGTCGAACGATCCCGCATTGGACCCGCCCGGGGAAGTATGCTACTTGCGGGACGAAGAAAGCGGGGAATATTGGCCGATGGCACCGGCCCGCACCCATGCGGCCTCCCCTTACAAGGTGTCGCACGGCCGGGGGTATACGCGTTACCGTCATGAAAGCCACGGCCTTCAGCAGGAAATGACCGTTTTTGTTCCGCTGGATGATCCCGTCAAGGTGATCCGACTGCGGCTGCGCAACACGACGTCCGAACCGCGAAGATTATCCGTCACTTATTATGCCGAATGGGTACTGGGCGTGCACCGTGAAGGGAATTCTCCGTTCATCGTCACGGAATGGGATGAAGGGAACGGCGTACTTATGGCACGCAATACGTACCAGGAAAATTTTCGGGATGCGACGGCCTTTTTAACCGTTCATCCGCAAACGGAAGCGCCGGCAGAAGCGGCAGAAGGCAGCATTCAGACGGACACTGTCGTTCCGTACATGGAACAGACCTGGACAGGAGACCGCCTGGAATTTCTGGGGCGAAACGGCACTTTTGAGGATCCTGCAGCCATGAGCCGGCTTCGCCTCTCGGGCGCAACCGGCGCGTTGTACGACACTTGCGGAGCGGTGCAAACCAAGTTTATGATGGAGCCCGGCGCGGAGCAAACCGTCTGCATCCTGCTGGGCTGCGAGGATTCCCGCGAAAGCGCCGCGCGGCTTGCTCAAAAGTACCGTGAAACCGATGTTTGCGAACGGGCTTTTGAGGATGTGCGAGCATTCTGGGACGGTGTGCTCGGTACGGTTGCCGTTTCGACACCATGCCCTGAGATGGACGTTATGCTGAACAACTGGCTGCTTTATCAGACGCTTTCCTGCCGGATGTGGGCGCGTTCCGCCTTTTATCAAGCGGGTGGAGCATACGGCTTCCGCGATCAGCTGCAGGATTCACTGGCGCTGATGCATAGCCGGCCCGATCTTACGCGGGCACAAATTTTGCTGCACGCCGCTCACCAGTATGAAGAGGGAGATGTGCAGCATTGGTGGCATGAAGAGACGCACCGCGGCATTCGCACCCGTTTTTCCGATGATTTGCTGTGGCTGCCTTATGCCGTGGTCCGATACCTGGAGCATACCGAAGACGAAAGTCTGCTTGATGAAACCGTGCCGTTTCTTCGCAGCGAACCTCTGGGTGACGAGGAGCATGAACGTTATGAGCCTACCGTCTTGTCCGAACAGAGCGGCACGATTCTCGAGCACTGCTTGCGCGCGCTGGATCGCGGTTTGCGCTTTGGCGAGCATGGGCTGCCGCTGATCGGCATCGGGGACTGGAACGACGGGATGAGCCGGGTTGGCGCGGAAGGACGCGGTGAAAGCGTGTGGCTCGGCTGGTTCCTTGGCGACGTCTTGCGGGGGATCGCCGATTTGTGCGAACACCGCGGCGACCATGAGCGGGCGGATCACTATCGGAATGTACACGGGAAGCTGGCGGCTTCACTCAATGACAAGGGTTGGGACGGGCAGTGGTACCGTCGGGCCTTCACCGATGACGGACAATGGCTCGGTTCCATCCATAACGAGGAATGCCGGATAGATGCCATTGCCCAGTCGTGGTCCGTCATCTCCGGAATGGCGCCGCAAGACAAAGCTGTGCAGGCCATGTGTTCCTTCGATCGTGAGCTTGTGGACCGCACCTTGTCCGTCGCGCATATTCTGACTCCGCCGTTCGACCGGACGGATCCGAGCCCCGGATACATCCAGGGTTACCCTCCGGGGATTCGGGAGAACGGAGGCCAATACACGCACGGCGTCATCTGGAGCATCATTGCTTGGTGCAGACTAGGGGATGGGGACAAGGCGTTTGAGTTGTTTCACTTGCTCAACCCGATCACGCATACAAAGACGTCGGCAGAAGTTCGGAAATATGCAGGAGAACCTTACGTCATGGCTGCCGATGTCTATACGGAGGAGCCTCATAAAGGACATGCCGGTTGGACATGGTATACAGGTGCATCAGGTTGGATGTATCAGGCGGGCATCGAATGGATTCTCGGCCTGCGTCGTCGGGGTAAACGGTTGTTTATCCGCCCGTGCATCCCGACCGAATGGCCGGAGTTTTCCGCATGCTACTGTTACGGGGGCACAGAGTACCGTATCACCGTCAAAAATCCGTCACACAAATCGAGCGGACAGACCATGTTGTCGATCGACGGGCAGGAAGTCGACCTTGGTGAGTACGCCACCGAGCACGGCCCTTTCGTCCGATTGCGGGATGATCATCAGGTGCACACAGTTGTACTGACGTTGTAGCGTGTAAAAAGGAAGCCTCCCGGCAATCCATTGATGGACGGGAGGCTTTTTGTCGATTTAATCACTGCGGATTTGGCTGCAAAAACGCTGTAAAGGTGGTATGAAGTGAGTTATAATGTAGACAGCGAAAGGACGGAAAGATCCTTGTCCCTGCGGCAGCCAGGGCGGGAATGATAATGCGGATTCTCAATAGGCATTACAATTTTGAATGGGAAGGATGGTGCTTTTGGTACTGCATCACATAGATCATGCTGTAGGGACGACAAATAAAGAGCTCATTGTTATCCTTCGACCTGAAGGACTGTTTGAACTCGATTGGCAGGCAACTGACCGGACGATGGACAGAAGCGAGCTTGCCGTTCAGGAAAAAATACATGCGAACTTCATGAACAATTCCGGACAATTCCTTTTGTTTCTAGGCTTCTCGGAGAGATCGGCGTCCTTGTCCGAATCTCTTGGTTATCTCATGCTTATTGCATCTGCATTCGTCAAGAAACTCTCCCTCAATCCGGATATTGAATCGCTGCGCGAACGGATCGTGGTTGAAATCGAAGAAGATGACATGAAATATCTTTTGCAGAATGCACCCTGGCTAAGTGGCGCCGAACATTTAAACCAGAGCTGGATAGAGAAAGTATGGGAAAAACTCAATTATTCGTTCTGCAGAACAATACAGACCTACAAGGGCAGTGTAAACCAGTTCTTTGCCGCGATGAATCCGAATATTCATCTGGTTGGACGGGTGTTCTTTCATTTGGTTGAGAGTAAGGATGAGGAGTATCCCTTCTCCTTCTTGGCAACCTATTCTTCGGATGTCTCAATGGACGGCAAATCCAGGCATCTGCCCCTAAAGCATGCTCTGGTTGAATATGGAGATAATAATAGAAAGCTGTTGGAATTACTCTCGACAGTGAATAAGGCATCCGAAAAGAGTGCTTTTATCGCAGAGCTTGTGGAGTCGGGAGAAATATTTCATCCGATCGGCTTGACGGCGGGTGAAGCCTACACGTTTCTAAAGGAAGTATTGCTTTATGAGGAGGCCGGCATTCTATGCCGCATACCCAAGTGGTGGAGAAGCAAGACGGATTCATTAAAAATATCTGTCAGTGTTGGAGATAAACAATCCTCTCGATTGAGCTTTGATGCTCTCGTGGATTTCAATGCCGAATTGTTTCTGGGGGGACAATCCGTATCTGCGGCCGAATTGAAGCGGCTGCTGGCTGAAGCGGAAGGACTTGTCTTTATTAAAGGAAAGTGGGTAGAGGTCAATCACGAACGGCTGAAGGAAGCGCTGCAGGCGTATGAACATGCGCAGAAGCTGATGGAGAACTCGGAGATCAGCATGATTGACGCCATGCGGTTCCAATTGAATGCCCGAACCATATTGAATGTCCCGGAGGAAGCCTGTGAACTTGAAGTAACGAATGGCGATTGGCTTCGTTCCGTTGTAAGCAGCTTGACGCATCCGGAGACGATAGAGCCCGTTGCCGTTGGTGAAGATTTTCATGCCAGCTTGCGAACGTACCAGGAGCGGGGCTTAAACTGGCTTCATTTCATGAAAACGCTCGGACTTGGCGCTTGTCTTGCTGACGATATGGGCCTTGGGAAGACGGTCCAGGTGATTGCGCTTCTGAATTATTTGCGAACAAAGAAGCGTGAGCGAACATTGCTGATTGTTCCTGCTTCGCTTATTGGCAACTGGATGAGTGAAATTGCCAAGTTCGCCCCCTCATTGAAATGCTATGTCTACCATCCTTCCGAGAATAAAAATATAGAGGAAAATGACAGCAGCTTGGAGGAACATGATCTTTTTATAACGACCTATGGCATGCTGTTAAAATATGATTGGCTTACCGGCATAACTTGGGATACATTAATTTTGGACGAGGCTCAGGCCATCAAAAATCCGGGAACCAGGCAAACCAGGATGGTGAAACAATTAAAAGCTTCCTATAAAATTGCCATGACGGGTACACCGATTGAAAATCGCCTTGCGGATTTATGGTCATTGTTTGACTTTTTGAACAAAGGTCTTCTTGGAACCGCCAAAGAGTTTACTGATTTCACCAAGCATATCAGAGAATCTCAAGACGGCTATGCCAGATTGAAGCAGGTGGTAAGCCCGTTCATTCTTAGAAGGTTAAAGACAGACAAAACGATCATCTCGGACTTGCCGGAGAAAATTGAAATGAAAACGTACGCGACGCTGACCAAAAAACAGGCGGTGCTTTACAATAAGCTTGTAGATGACCTCAAGATAAGGATTGAATCTGCCGAAGGCGGAATTGAGCGCAAAGGGCTTGTGCTCTCATCGCTTATGAAATTCAAACAAATATGCAATCATCCGGATCAATACCTCGGTCAGAATTACTATGCTGAGGAGGAAAGCGGGAAATATGCTCGTCTGCGGGAGATTTGCGAAACCATATATGAGAAGCGGGAACGGGTTCTGGTATTTACACAGTTCAAGGAGATCACAGCGTCGCTTCAGGCTTTTCTTGAGCAGATTTTTCAGCATGAAGGACTTGTCCTGCACGGAGAAACGGCTGTGAATAAAAGAAAGGATATCGTGGCTAAATTCCAGGGGCAGGAGTATGTGCCTTTTATGGTGCTCTCCATTAAAGCCGGAGGTGTCGGACTCAACCTTACGTCGGCCAACCATGTGATCCATTTCGACAGGTGGTGGAATCCGGCAGTTGAAAATCAGGCAACCGACAGGGCATTCCGAATAGGCCAGATGAAGAATGTGATCGTGCATAAATTTATAACCAAAGGTACGATTGAGGAAAAAATTGATCTGATGATTGAGGACAAAACCAAATTGTCCAAAGAAATAATTCCCGACATTCAGGAAAGCTGGATTACGGAGATGGATAACAAGCAGCTTGTGGATTTATTCAAGCTATCACTATAATCTTGTGAGGGGAGGCGGATGACATGTCATTTTACGGCGGTTTCCCGGAGTATGTCCCTGTTGCGGAAAGAAGAAAGCAGGCGCAGAAAAGCATGGAGCAGCTTAAGAAGAAAAATCCGAATATTGCGCCAGTGATCATTACAGGCAGGAGGATAACCAGAACATGGTGGGGAAAGTCTTGGTGTGATAATCTTGAGCGTTATTCGGACTATGCGAACCGGATAGGCAGGGGGCGCAGCTACGTCCGCAACGGAGCTGTAGTGGATCTTCAAATGATACAGGGCAAGATCAGCGCGCTTGTTCAAGGCAGCGCATCCAAACCGTATCAGGTTCACATTGCCATACAGCCACTGTCCAAGGACGTGTGGGAAGCCATTATAAAGAATTGCGCCGGGAAAATTGATTCGCTGCAGGAGCTGATGGAAGGCAAGTTTCCCAAAGCGCTCTCTGACTTGTTTACAGCCAAGGGTACGGGTTTGTTTCCTGCGCCGAAGGAGATAACCTTGCAATGCAGCTGCCCGGATTCGGCAAGGATGTGCAAGCATGTGGCTGCGGTTCTTTATGGGGTTGGAGTCCGGCTTGACGAGGACACTGCGTTGTTTTTCATGCTGCGGAATGTCAATGTTGAGAAACTTATTTCAGAGACCATCATCAAGAAATCTCATTCGTTGCTTGAGAAATCCAAGGCAAGAGGCCGGAGAGTTATTGATGAAGCTGATATTTCAGGCGTGTTCGGGATTGAGATGGAGACTGGACCGATAAGTCATGGACAGAAATCGGATACAAAAAAAGGGGCAGGAAAGAAAACGAGATAGCCATTTGCTGTGAATCAGGATGTGAGGAAGCCAGGTCCGTTCTGTATAGAGTGGGCCTGGCTTCCCGGGTTGCTTTGGCTCTAATTAAGTATAGCGGTACAATTTCGCTGCAAAATCTCGCTGCTTTTTTCTAGCGCTGATTTATGGTATCCTTATATGTTATTACGTAAACGAACGGATTGTAGAGACATTGCAAGCGACGTTAAATGTTGCGTGATTAAAATATTTGGGATTAAACATGAAGGAGACAAAATGACATTTAAGGACTTGAATCTTATACCCGCGGTTCTGAAAGCATTAAGCAAAGAGAACTATACGGCGCCGACGCCGATACAGGAACAGGCGATCCCGGCTGTGTTAGCCGGCAGAGACTTGTTTGGCTGCGCTCAGACCGGAACGGGGAAGACGGCCGCCTTTTCCTTGCCGATTGTTCAGCTGTTAAGCGAACAGCCAAGCAGGCCGAATGCGAAGCGCCGTATCCGCTCGCTGATTTTAACACCGACAAGGGAGCTTGCTATTCAGATTTTTGATAACATTCAAGCGTATAGTCAGTACACGCAACTGCGTTCCGCTGCTATCGTCGGCGGCGTTTCGCAGAAACCGCAGGAGCGGGCGCTAAGCCAAGGTGCGGATATTGTGATCGCAACGCCGGGCAGACTGATCGATTTAATGAATCAAAACCAAATCGACCTGCAGCATGTACAGATTTGCGTGCTGGATGAAGCCGACAGGATGCTGGACATGGGCTTTATCAACGACGTGAAGAAAATCATTGCCCAAATGCCCGTCAAAAGACAAACGCTTTTCTTCTCGGCCACGATGCCGCCGGAAATATCCAAAATGGTCAAAGCGCTGCTGGTCAATCCGGTTAAGATAGAAATCACCCCGGTGTCTTCTACGGTGGATCGCATAAAGCAATCCGTTTATCTGGTAGATAAGGAAAACAAGCAAAAACAATTGAACGACCTTCTGCAAAATCGTTCCATCGCTTCGGCCCTGGTATTTACACGTACGAAGCATGGCGCCGACCGCGTTGTGCGCGCGCTCGCGAAAGAGAACATTTCGGCTCAGGCCATTCATGGCAACAAGTCTCAAAACGCCCGCCAGCTTGCATTGAGCAATTTCAAGAGCGGGATAACGCGAGTGCTGGTGGCGACGGACATCGCGGCTAGAGGCATTGATATCGAGGAGCTTTCGCATGTGATCAATTTCAACCTGCCCAATATCCCGGAAACCTACGTTCACCGGATTGGCCGGACGGGTCGGGCGGGACTGAGCGGGACCGCGATCTCTTTTTGCGAAGCGGAAGAAATTCCATATCTCAAAGATATCGAGAAGCTGATCGGAAAGACGATTCCCGAAGTGAAAGACCATCCCTATCCCATGCTGGGAATATCCAGTCAGGCTCGATAAAACAGATCAAGGGGGCGTTAATTTGAGAAAGCACAAGCCAATGTCGTTTGATGAGCTGCTGAAGGATTTGCAAGGCCAGAAAACGGTGCAAGAGGATCCGGATCATATTTCGTTTGAAAAGCTGTTTAATGAATCGTTCATGAGCAAACATTCCAGCTTCAAAAGTTTTGAAGAGTTTGCAGAGAAAGGCAACTTTCAGGTAAAGACACAAGGCGATGTTGATAACATTCCTGACGAGCTTTTTGATCGGCACGTTGCCAGGGAGACGGATTTTGCCGATTGGAAATCGATGCTGGATACCGCGACCAAGGAATATGCCGTAAAGCGAAGCTGAGTTAAGGATGCCGATTTCACGGACTGGGATGAGAAAAATACCGACAATCAGTTCAAGCTCGGATCTGCGCAACAGCCATCGCCACGCTGAAACGAAGCAATAAAACGATATAAAAAGCAAGCTGTTACTTGCCGAATAGCAGGTGACAGCTTGCTTTGCAGAAGCGGCTTTCCTCACTTATTGACTTGCACAACCGCAAAGGTTCCGCTGTCGGCACTGCGTAAAGAGGCCTCGCGTCCTTCGATCCGGGCAGGTACCTTTTGAGCTTTTCCGCTTTGCGGATCGATCATCACGACTGTCGCTTCGGGCTCAGCCTCATCTCGCAGCGTAATGATGGGCTCATGGTAGACGGGGCCTGGTCCGGGAACGTATACCTCAGTGCCAACATCATCCACCAGACTGAGCTTGAACGCGTGAAGCGCCGATAGCAGCTTCACGTCGCGGTCGACCAGCCAGGCGCTGTCCGGATCTGCCGACTCCTCCGCGATGTCGAGCTTCAGGTACAATTCGCCGGCATCCCGGTCCGCGCCGGCGCTCCATCGTTTCAGCTGCAGGCTGTCTGCCGCCACGGTCCAGGACGCCTGTGGTGTCTGCAGGCGAATGACGGCATCGGTGTCCCGGTCCAGAACCGTTAGCGGCAGCACGATCGACCGTTCGCTCTCGATGGTAATGTCCGGATACCGGCTCAACACATCCGTCAACAACTGCGTGTCCAGCGGCCGGTTCTGCAACCCGGCGGGAATGCGGATGACGTTCCCGCTCACCTCCGGCGCCAATTCGGATACGATTATCTCCACCGGTGCGGAAACCAGCTCCCGGCCGTCCAGCCTCACGGTGGCCGTGATGGCCGCCGTACCGGCGGCCATGCCCGTCAGTGTATCGCCATTAACGGCAACAACGTCGGGATTGCCGGAAGCATACGCAATCTCTGCGCCGCCGAGCAGTGCCTGCCTGCCGTTCTTTTGCAGTATGGAAACGGCGGCGTCGGTGCTTTCGCCGACTTTCAGCTCGGCATCCCCAAGCTGCAGCGAAACGCTTTGGAGCTGCACCGGGATTTTGTACAGCTTGCTGCCGACCGCATAGTAGATCGATCCGTCCGGTGCCAGGGTCATCAGGTTGACGGTGCCCGGAATGATCTGCCGGGAGGTTAGATCGTCAGGATCGATCGCCATCAGCTTGCGGCCGATCGTCGAATACATCAGTCCGTCATTACCCCAGCGGATATAGTAAGGTCTGTACTTGCTGGTATTGAACGGGGAGCGTGTAATGATTTTGCTTTTCACAATCTGGAGCGTCTGGGGGTCCAGCGCGAACAACGCCGCATCATAACCGGCGCTCTGGCTGACGAATCCGTCAAGAATGCCCCAGATCAGCCCGTCGGGTCCGACCGAAAGCTCACCGATCAGCTTAACATCGCCGGCAACGCCGGGAATGCGCGGTGTAAAGCCGGCCGTCACGGACTTCGTCTCCAGCTCGTACACGAACAGTTCGGCTTCGTTCGCGGCCGGGTTGACCCCGAGACCCCCCCATACCGATGTGCCGCCGAATATTTTGCCGTCCTTGTAGGCCAGGCCGAACAGGCTCTGATTCGGTACGATATCCCGGATCGTCTCCGATTCGAGTACGACGCTGCCGCCCTCGTCAACCGCCTCTTCGGCGATCGTCAGGGCGCCCCCCAACTGGCCGTACGTCGGGAATGTGCCGATGAACAGCTTGCCGTCTCCCGCCGTCATGGTGAACGGCCGGTCCTGCAGCTCCTCAATGTTCAGCGCCATCCCGGGGTTGCCGTTGCCCTCCTGGATATAATTCAGCGGCTTGTTCATGTCGAGCCGATACATAACGGCGCCGGTATAGGTGCCGTAATAGGCGGCATTGCCGAGAAAGCCGATGCCTTCGGGCTGATGAAATTCCTTGTTGCTGTACACGAATTTCCCGGTTTGCAGGTCATACACGCTCATGCCCCGCTGATAGCCGCCCAGATACAGGTAGCGCCCGTCCGTTTCCAGCGCGTTGACGGCCGTCGCCGATGTTGGAACCTGTATGGCGTGCTCGGTATACAGCTTCGTCTTGGGATCGAACAGGAACGATTCCCCGAAGGCGGCCATACCTGCCAACACCTGCCGCCCGGCGAGCGGGCCGCTGTCCGGTACGATCCAGGCATGCGCCTTGACCGCAGTGTCGGCGGGCAGCTTGGGAATGCCGTCGATCCTGGTTACGAGGTCCGCCGCAATGTCATAGGAGTAAAGCTCTCCGCCCAGCTTGTAATAAACCAGATTCGGTTCCTCGGGCGACGGCGGGGACAGCTTCGTCTGAAATTCGATCGTCCGCACATAGGCTCCGGTAGCGGCGTCCAGCACATACAGGTCCGCGCCGCTGTAGGCAAACAGCTTGCCGCCGTATACATCCACCTCCGAGATCGTCTTGGTTGTGCCGGTTACCCCGGGAATATTGATTTCCGCAATCTCCCCGCTTGCCCGGTCGTAGCGCATCAGATGCGCCGTCGTTCCGGTGCCGACATACACGTACGCATCGGTGACACCCAGGCCGCGGGCGTACTGCTGCCCCTCTTTCATGACACCCAGATCGCGGAAGGCACCGGTAGCAATGTCGTATTCGAAGACGCGCCCCATGTTCGTATTGGAATAAGTGCTGCCGTAGATTTTATAATCGGCGCTTGCCTTCAGGTCGAAAACCTGCTTGTTGGAAGGATTGGTTCCCAGCGCCTCGATCGAGCGGTTGTTCACCATATAACGATACAGAATACCGTTGGAGCTGAAATACATATTGCCGTCGGCTCCTTTGGCGATGGACCAAATCGTGTCGGACGAGCCGGCAATGCGCTCGGTGAATTTCAGTTCGCCGGTCAACGCGTCAACGACATGGAACGATACAGGAGAACCTACGGTCGCCACGTACTGCTCCCATCTGCCGTCCGGTCCGATCCCGTAAGCGGCGGCTTGGGAAAGCGCATACGATACCGCGTCGCCGATCTCGACAGGGGCATCGTATAAGAGCTCAAAAGGCTGCTCGTCCACTTTCTCTTTCAGCTCGACATCGTCGATGAATGCGCCTGTCCCCGTTCCGGAGGCGCCGTAGTAGAATGTAATTTCCGCGTATTCCGCACCGTCGGGCGCAGCACCTTCTACCGTGATTTTATCCCAGGCTCCGACCTTATTCGCCAGGATATTGTATGTCCCGCCGCTCAAATCAGCGGTGGAACCCGACCTCTTGAATCGCAGATAGACGCGGACGCTCTTCGCTTCGACATAGACGTTTGCAGTGACTGTGTAGGTCTTGCCCGGCGTGACAGGAATCGGTTCGCCGGCCACCTCGAGCGATTTCGTCGTCGAATTATCGGTCATGTACAGGCTGTTGCTTCCGGATGCCGCCATGCCCTGCCGAATGGAAACCCCGAGCCCTTCCGACGGCATGGCAGGTCTGGTGAACCAGCCGGGATAGCTGTCCGCGGATTGTTCGAACCCGCCGTTCGGTACTTCCAAGGCTTGCGCTTGCGTCTCGCGCGGTTCGGGGAACACGCCCGGCACGGTCAGGGCAACGCCAAGCATAAGGATGGAAAGCCGCTTCCGCTTCCACTTCAACTTCATCTACAAATTCCCTCCTGTAAAATCAAGTTACG
Source organism: uncultured Paenibacillus sp. (assembly GCF_963515335.1). Taxonomy (NCBI): domain Bacteria; kingdom Bacillati; phylum Bacillota; class Bacilli; order Caryophanales; family Paenibacillaceae; genus Paenibacillus; species uncultured Paenibacillus sp. Next base: position 43,607 of record NZ_CAUPYC010000008.1, read on the forward strand.
CCCGCGCCTCCGTTCACGATCTGCCTATAAATCGGCATGCTGCGGATTTGTAAATGAACATAGCGCCATAGCGTTTCATCTGTCAATGCTAACCCGGCAACACCTTTAGATTTTCTTCATTTTGTTAAGATTGCATCATGTTCTTCGAGGGTTCTCTCCCGGATAATAAGGCCATACAGGTGCAAACGGCGTCATACCTTTCATCCGGAGGAGTACTGCTTATGAACATTGCCAACATCAAACGAAGCTCCCGATCACGAACCTGGACTGCCATTCACAAAGATTGGGACCTCTATCTCATGCTCGTTCCCGGGCTGTTGTTTCTGTTACTGCTCAAGTACACCCCGATGTACGGCCTCGTGATCGCGTTCCAGGATTTCAGTATTTTCCGTGGGGTCGGCGATAGTCCGTGGGTAGGCTGGAAGCATTTCGAACGGCTTTTCGTGAACGATCAATTTCTGAATGTGCTGGGGAATACGCTGATCATCAGCCTGTACAAGCTGATTTTCCTGTTTCCGGCTCCGATCATTCTGGCGATTCTGCTGAACGAGCTCCGCAAAATCGTATTTAAACGCATCATCCAGTCGGTCATCTATTTGCCGCATTTCATCTCCTGGGTTATCATCAGCGGTCTGTTCATCAACCTGCTTTCACTTAACGACGGGATCGTCAACACGGTGATCGAGCGGCTGGGAGGGGAAAAAGTCGCCTTCTTCATGGATCAATCGGTATTCCGCCCGCTGCTGGTTGTGACGGAAGGGTGGAAGGAGGTCGGCTGGGGCACGATCATTTATTTGGCCGCGATCTCCGGCATAGATCCGCAGCTGTACGAGGCGGCGAAGATGGACGGCGCCAGCAAGCGGCAGCAGATGATCCACGTGACGCTGCCCGGCATTTTCTCCACCATTGTCCTGATGCTCATCCTGCGTCTCGGCAACATGCTGGAGGCGGGCACGGAGCAGATTCTCGTCATGTACAATCCGGTCGTCTACGACGTGGCCGATGTCATCGGAACGTTCGTCTACAGGGTCGGGCTGGGCGCTTCCGACTACAGCTTCTCCACCGCCGTAGGCATGTTCGAATCGGTCGTCGCCTTTACGCTGGTTGTCCTTGGCAACTCGTTCTGCAAGAAGTTTCTGGGAAGGAGCATCTGGTAATGGCGCTTGTTAAAACGGCCAATCCGGTCTTGAAGGCAGGCAAGGCGGGAAGCCCAATCCGGGAATCCGCCGGAGAACGGGTGTTCAATGTCTGCAATTATGTTTTTTTTGCGCTTCTCGGCGCGGCGACGCTGTTTCCGTTTCTGAATGTCATCGCCAAATCGTTCAGCAGTGAAGCAGCGGTCGTATCGGGGATCGTGACATTCTACCCGATCGATTTCCAGGTCGGAACCTACGAGCTTGTGCTCGGCAATAAGCAGTTTCTCAATTCGTTCAGAATCACCATTCTCGTCACCGTCATCGGCACCTTCGCATCGCTGTTTATGACGGTGCTTGCGGCTTACCCGCTATCCAAGCCCGGCCTGAAGTTCCGCAAGCCTCTTCTGTTGATCTATGTGTTCACGATGCTGTTCAACGGCGGCATTATTCCGACTTATCTCGTCATGCGTCAGCTTGAGCTGGTCAATACGATCTGGGCGCTGTTCGTGCCCGGACTGATCAATGTGTTCTACATGCTGATCGTCAAAAATTTCTTCGAAGGGCTCCCGGAAGGCCTTGAGGAATCCGCGAAGCTGGACGGCGCTTCCAATTTGCGGGTGCTGTTCAGCATCATTCTGCCGCTGTCCAAGCCCGTGTTGGCGACGATCGGGTTGTTCTACGCGGTGCTGCTGTGGAATAGTTACTTCAACGCGATGATCTACATTACATCTTCCGAGCTGAAAACCTTGCAGCTATACCTGAAGGAATTGATCGCTTCCACGCAAGAGGTGCTGACGACAGCCGGGCAGATCGACGTCAACCGCGATTTGAACCAGGCGCCGGAAGCGGTTCGAGCCGCGTCGATCGTGACGGCAACAGTACCGATACTGCTCGTGTATCCGTTCCTGCAGAAGCATTTTGTCAAAGGTGTCATGGTCGGTTCGGTTAAAGGATAATACAACCTGTTTTTCTGCCTTTCATTTCCGTATAACAAAGCGGAAGTGAGAGGTTTTTCCTGTTATGATAGGATTACGAGCATAGTGGAGACTGGAGGCGAATGGAATGATTAGAGCCATGCTGGTGGACGACGAACCGATGACGCGAAGCGGACTGCGGCGGTTCGTGGACTGGGAACGGCTTGGAATAGAGATTGTCGGCGAGGCGGAGGACGGCATGGACGCGCTCGATCGATTTGTTGCGCTGCGGCCCGATATTGTGCTGAGCGACGTAAGGATGCCGAGAATGGACGGCATCGCGCTGGCACATCGCATCCGCGGGATCGATCCGCGATGCAAGCTTATTTTTCTGAGCGGCTACAACGATGTGGACTACCTGAAATCGGCTATCAAGCTGCAGGCCGTCGATTATATGCTGAAGCCGGTGCAGATGCCGGAGCTGTCCGCCCTGCTGGAACGGATCGCGGGGGAGATCGCCGAGGAACGGGCGAACGAGCGAGAGCTTCAGGAACTTCGGGAGCAGTACGACCGGAGTCAGCCGGAGCGGCAGGAGAGGCTGGTCAAGACGCTGCTGGGTCTCGTACCCGCCGCGCGCGAAGAATACGAGTCGGCCTTGCAGGAGCTCGGACGGCTGGAAAGCGCATTTCCGGTCACGGGATATTATCAATGCGCCGTGTTCCGCTTCCGGGACGAAGCGGCCCGCAGGCGCTGGCGTGAGGAGGCGATATCCGAAGCGCACGCGGCCATGCTTCCCGTCCTGGCGGCGCTCATCGACGGGCTCGGGGTAGCCTGCGCGGCCATCCCGGATTTGCGCCGCGACGACGGACTGGATCTGTGGCTGAACCGGCTCACCCGACGCGGTAATGGAGACGAGCGCAGCGGCGTCGTCGCGGGAATCGGCGAAGCCGTGTCCCAGCTAAGCGGATGCCATGAATCCTACCGGCAGGCGGTGGAGTCGCTCGTCTACCGGTTCTACAGGGGATGGCATACCGTCATCCGGTACAAGGATCTTCCGCAGGACAGCCGTCAATCGAGGCTGTTCGACAAGCAGGCTCTGATCCGGTTCGAGACATTGCTGCGGGGCAAGCAGCTAGGGGAGGCGGGGAAGTGTCTGGATGAGACGATCAACGAGCTGCTGCTGTACACGCCGGCAGAGGTAGGTGCGGTGCGCGAAAAGCTGTTTCGCTGGTACGTTGCGCTGACCCGGATTTACCCTGAGGCGATGTGGGAATTCGAGAACGACCGGCTGTGGGCGAGCATGTTCGTATCGGGGGAGCTGTTCACGATCCGCAAATATATGATGCAGCAGTTGGGCGCCATCCGGGAAGCGCTGGAGCATCCGGATTCGAGCGACAAGACCGTTATACGTGACATCATCCGGTTCATTCAGGAGCATTACGGCGGAGATGTTTCCATCAATGCGCTGGCCGCCCATGTTCATCTCGCCCCTACTTACATGTGCATTCTGTTCAAGAAGGAGAAAGGGCTGTCGATCAATGATTATATTACGCAATACCGGATCGGGCAGGCCAAGCTTCTGCTCCGGGACCGCAGGATGAAGCTGTATGAGGTTGCGGCCAAGGTGGGTTATCAGGATGCGAACTATTTTGCCAAGGTGTTCCGGAAAATGACGGGCGTCATTCCTTCCCGATACCGAGACACCCTGTCGGAGCCGTGATGGGGCCGGGTCAGCGCATACGCGAGCGGCTGCTGCGCGTCCGCATCAAGACGAAGCTGATGGTCATGTTTATTGCGTTGATCATCATTTCCGTAGCCGCGGTATCCGTGACCGTCTATCAGAACACGACCCGCATTCTGGAGAGAAGGGCGGAACAGACGACCGAGCGGTCCATCAACCAGGCCAGTTCCTTCCTGTCCTACAAGCTCAGCAATGTGAAGGATATTTCCAGCATCCTGTTTATGAACAAGGAGCTGAATCAGATCTTGAACAAAGGCAGATCCGAGTTGCCGATGGGCGAGCAGATCGACGATTATCGTCGAATCATCAGCATCCTGCGTTCCGCGCAGAACAGCCGGGATATTTACAGCATTCGGCTTTATGTCGATTCCGCCGGCATCTATGCGAGGGAGAACAGCATCATTTTCGCCCTGTCCACGATTCAAGACGCTCACTGGTATGGGGAGATGCTCCGCAACGGGGAAGGAATTTATTGCCGTTCAACCTACAAATATGATTACTACGGAGAACGCGGTGAACAAAACATCGTCTCCTGTGTCCGTCCGCTGTATTCGGATGGTTTTACAGGAGGGGTGGTGGGGGTCGTGTCGATCGACATTCTGGAGAATACGTTCCAGCAGATCATCAAGGAAACCGAAATCACGTCAACCGGCCGCGTCTATCTGGTCGATGCGCGGGATCGGGTCGTCTCCGGCATGGACGACGGGGATCTTGGAAACGTCATTCCGACGGTGGACGCGAAGTCGCATATCGTCATCAACCAGCAAATCGAAGGGGCAAGCTGGCGGCTGGTCGCCTATATTCCGAAGAGAGAGGTCAATGCCGAGATCAGCCAATGGACGTCCAGGCTGTACGCCGTGCTGTTCGCGGTGATCGTGTTCGGCGCGATCTTCGCGGTCGTTTTCTCGGAGGGCATTACCCGGCGCATTCAGCCGCTGCTGCAGCATATCAAGCAGATCGAGGCGGAAAATTGGGATGCGCACACGCCCGTGACGGCCCATGACGAGATCGGCGTGCTGCAGTCGCACATGAATCGGATGAGCGATAATATGCGGCGCCTGATCAGGGACAAGTACAAAACGGAGACGCGGAAAAAGGCGGCCGAGCTGCAGGCGCTGCAGGCCCAAATCAATCCGCATTTTCTCTATAATACGCTGGACCTGATCCATTGGATGGCCATGGAGCGCGGCGCGGTCGAAATCAGCGACGTAGCGGGCCAACTGTCGACCTTCTTCCGCATCAGTCTCAGCGGAGGCCGCGACGTCATTACGATCGAAGACGAGATCGCGCATGCGCGAACGTATCTGGATATCCAGAACCGCCGGTTCGGCGGTCGGATCCGCTACACGATCGATGCTGATCCCGAACTGCTGCAGCTCAAGACGGTCAAGCTGGTCCTGCAGCCTGTCGTCGAGAATGCGATCTTGCACGGCATCCGGGAGCGGCGCGGCAGCGAGGGGGATATCCGCATCGGCTGCCGCCTGGAAGGCGGGTGTTTGGAGCTGGCTGTCGAGGACAACGGAATCGGGATGTCGGACGAGCAGCTCGCGCGCCTGAACGGGGACGGTTCGGCCGCCGGCTACGGCATCCGCAATGTGAAAGACAAGCTGCGGTTGTATTTCGGCGGAGAAGCCTGCGTGGTATTCGAGCGGAGGCAGGGGGAAGGGACGATTGTCCGGCTTCGTTTTCCGGCTACGCCGGTGGATATCCGGCCCAACGAGGAGATGGAGGAGCAAACCGATTCGGACAACAAAGGCAGCGATTCGTGACAAATACGCTTCCTTTACAGCATGTTAATATGAAGTCAGCAAGGACACACCGACATGATGGGGGAGATCCGATGGGCAAGAGAGCAAGCTTTGGTATCGTTTTTGTATTGATTATGGCCCTGCTGGCAGCTTGCGGAGGCGGCAACAACGGTGCGAACGGCGGTACGAACGGCAGCGGGAACGGCAGCGGGAACGGCGGAGGCGAGACATCCAAGGCGGAAAGCGGGGCAGCGGGCGGGGAAGAAACGAAGCCGGTGCTGAGACAGCTCGGATTCCAGCGCAATTTTGATCCCAACGCGGATCCGGTCGCCGCTTTTCTGGAAGAGAAAACGGGCTACAAGGTGGAATACGAAACGCTGCCGCTCGAGAACCCGGATGACAAGCTGAACCTGCTGATGGCGAACAACGAGCCGTACGATATTTTGAAGCTTTCCGGCTCGCAGTACAACCGCCTTGCGGTGCAGGGCGCGCTGGAGCCGCTGGACGGGCTGCTGGAGCAGTACGGACAGACGCTTCTGAACTCGACGCCCGCGGAGTTTTTCGACAACGCCAAGGTGGACGGGAAAATCTACGGTATTCCGGAGAAGCATCCGCGCGGATTTATCGGCAGCGCGCTTGCCGTACGGCAGGATCTGCTGGATGAGCTGAAGATGGACGTGCCGACGACCGTCGATGAATTCTATGCGCTGCTGAAAGCGATCAAGGAGCAGAAGGGGATTATCCCGCTGACCGGATTCGAGAGCATCATCCCGGAAATTTCCGGCGCCTTCGGCGTCGTGACCAGCTTCGACGTCCAGGACGGCAAGCTGATCCACCGTCTGGAGGGGCCGGGCATGAAGCAGTACCTGGCCTTTATGAGCAAGCTGTATCAGGAAGGGCTGATCGATCCGGAATGGCCGGTCAACAAAGCCGACACGATTCAGCAGAAATTCACCACTGGCAAAGCCGGCATCATGACTTATGGCTGGGGTATTGCGCCCGCGGTTACCGAGGCGCTGAATAAAAATATGCCCGGCGCCAAGATTACGTTGATCAAATCGCTGAAAGGCGAGAACGGACAGATCGGGAACTGGATCCAGGGAGGCGGCGTGAGCTGGTACATCGCCATTCCGAAGTCTTCCAAAAACAAGGAAGCCGCGATGAAATACATGAACCTGAAGGTGGAGCCGGAGCTGTTTCAGGAGCTGGCGATCGGGCAAGAGGGCGCCCAGTATACCGTTAAGGAAGACGGAAGCAAATTTCCGATCCTGCCTGACTTCAACGAAGCGCGCGGCAATTCCGACTGGTTCATGACGAGCACGAACGCCGCCCAATTTGAAGAACTGTGGCTGCTGCGGGTTCGCAAGGATATGGTGCTGTACGAGACGTTCCAGGATATTCAGACACAATTGTCCGTCGGGCGCAGCGACCCGACGCTGTTGGCCCCTCCGCTGCCCGTCGTCGCGAACAATATGCAGAAGCTGAACATGGCGGAGAATGATTATGTGATCAAGGTTATCGCCGGCGCCGAATCGCTCGACGGCTACGATGCCTTTGTGAACGATTGGAAAGCGCAGGGCGGCGCGGATGTGATCGCCGAGCTGTCCGCCTGGTACGACGCAAACAAATAGAACCGGCCGGAGCTGGGATGCCAAAGGGCATCCCGGCTTTATTCCGTTTAATGGAACCCGTCGGATCCAATATCTCAAGATATTCCTTCTTTTCATAAGATCATAGTCTAACCGGAGCGGAACAACTATTGCAAAATAGAGTTATGGAGGAGAACTGGAGGGATGCAAGATAATTTCAGCCGCTGGGGCCGATCCGTCGCGTGGACCGGGGATGGACACACGCTATCTCGAGCGGCCGGTCGCCTTCCGGCACGTCAGGCTCAACCAGGTTCAGGAGCATTGCGGCCGCGCGCTCGGCGGTTGTCCCGTCGAGCGCGATTTCCGGCTGGTATACATGCTGTCCGGGAACGGGCGGTTGTTCATTCAAGGCGCGGAACTGGCGATGCCGCAGCGTCATTTTGCCTGGTTGGGTCCGCATACGGAATTTCGGCTGCAGACGGCCGGGGCATCCAGCGAACCTGTGCGCGTCATGTCGGTGCATCTGCAGCAGGTATCCGCCGGACCGGCACTGGCCTCGCTATTCGGCGCCGGAGAAGGCGGCCGCGTGCTGCATGACAGCATGGGAATCGAGGAGTCGATCCTGGATTTGAAAAAGGAACTGCAGATAAGCGATTCATACACCTTGCTCATGCTGGAGGGCGTCCTTGCACGCCTGCTCGCTCAGCTCGGCCGGGAACTGTCCCTGAACGGGGCAAAAACGGCGGACCGGGCCCGGGCGGCATGCAAGCAGGAACTTGTCGAGCAGGCGATTCAATATGTGGATGAACATCTGGAGCGGATTACGGAGCTGAGCAGTGTGGCGGCCGGGCTCGGGTACAGCCACTCCCACCTGTCCCACGCCTTCCGCGAGCGAATCGGGATTTCTTTGCAAACGTATTGGGCGAACCGGCGGATGAGCCGGGCCATGCGGCTGCTGCAGGCCGGGGACCGGAGCATCACGCGAATTTCCGAGGAGCTTCGCTACCAGTCGATTCATTCGTTCAGCAAAGCATTCAAGAAAGTGACGGGCATCACACCATCCGACTATCAAAGTCTGTATGGAAGGGGTTGGGGTCTTGAGTAGCATTGCGATGCTGATGCCTCGTCGGGTCATGAACCGCGTGATGTCCGAGGAGGCCTTGCAACGGCTGGCGGGCGGCAGGCAAGTGGCGTTTCCGCCGCCGGCAGAAGGCTCGCCGCCGTCATGGGACAATGTGATTCGGGGTGCGGAGATTATACTCACCTCCTGGAACAGCCCGCCGCTGTCAGAGGCTCTGCTGCAAGAAGCGCCGCAGCTTAAGCTGTTGCTTCATGCGGCAGGGTCGGTCAAATCGGTCGTCACAGATTCGCTGTGGGAGAGGGGGATCCGGGTCGTCTCGTCGGCTTCCGTCCTGAGCAGGGGGGTGGCTGAAACCGCTCTCGGACTGACCATCATGTCGCTCAAGAACATCTGGGACGTGACGGAGCGGACGCGCGCCGGAGACTGGTGGAACAACCGGGTGGATGAGGTGCGCAGCGGCATCCGGGAGATGTACGGCTTGACGATCGGGTGCATCGGCGCCGGCCAGGCAGGCAGGCGCTATATGGAGCTGCTGCGGCATTTTCGCGTGAAGGTGCTGCTATACGATCCGACGCTGACTGTGCAGCAGGCCGCTGCGCTCGGTGCGGAGTCCGTCTCCATGGAACGGCTCATGTCAGAGGCGGATCTGGTCATGGTGCTTGCGCCGGAAATTCCGGCCACGTACCGCATGATCAATGAAGCCCGTCTGTCGCTGCTCAAGGACGATGCGGTGTTGATCAACCTTGCCCGCGGCTCGCTGGTCGATGAGTCGGCGCTGCAGCGGCGGCTGTCGTCGTCCGGGTGCCGGCTCAAGGTGATTCTCGACGTGACCGATCCCGAGCCGCCTCCGGCCAGCCACTGGCTGCGCACGCATCCGAATATCCGGCTTACGGGACATATTGCGGGATCCGTCAACAACGGACTGTTTGCGCTCGGGGCATTTGTCCTCGATGAATTGGAGCGGTACGAGTCGGGTGAACCGTTAATCGGAGAGATCGACCGGGCCGGGCTTAATCAATTGGCGTAGGGGGCTGTAAAATACGTGAAAACAGCAGTATTTCTTGCCGCAGGGCAATCTCTCCGGCTGCCGCCGGTCGAAGGGGGCGAACGGTTCGACTGGACGGAGTTGGATAAGGTCCCGCTCGACGGCTATGATGCCTTGTTCCTGATCGGCGCCGATTCGCTCGATACCCAGGCGACGCTGTCTTCTGCGGTCTGCGCCAAACTTTGGGCATTCGCCGAACGGGGAGGGCGGATCTATGCCGAGCTGATCGAGACGTTCGATTATCCGGGTTCGCGGCTGTTCGGCTTGAAGCAGGATTTTCCCGTTACGCGCAGGACGATGGAGAAGCTTCGGCTTCATGTCCGGTTGTCCGGCATGGCGGAGGGAGAGCTGCTGGAATGGTCGGGCGCACTGCAGCGCGGCTTCTCCGTCGATATCGGGCAGCCGGAAACGGTCGTGCTGACTGCGGGCGTCTATAAGGAAACGCATCACAGCAGCGGGGAAGGTGCGGTTGCGGTGCCCGGCCTGATCGTGAGACAGGCCGGAGCGGGACGGATCGTCTATGCGGCGTTCTCGCTGTTCTCCTCCGCCGCGCCGGAGCAGCTTCGTCCTTACGGCAGCTGGACCAGCCTCATCGGGGCGTTGAGGGAAGAAACGGGCATCCCGTTCCGGCTGTGGGAACCGATGATCCGTTTGGCAGGAGAGGCGGTTACTCCCGCGGAAGCGGTCGCGGCCAACGTGCAGTGGTTCATCCGTTCCGGCATGATGCCCCGGGCGGACGGATCACGCGGCGTGTACGAGAATATCCATTCCGTCACGGGGCGGCTGTCGCCGGACCGGCGGCCGGACTGTCATGCCCATACGGCGCTGATGCTGCATCTGTACGGCAGATGGACCGGCGAGAAGCGTTGGCAGGATGCGTCCGACAGGCTGTTGCATTTTTTGTTTGACGGGGGCTTCCAGGATACGGAACCGGACTCGCCGTCGTATGGGTTTTTCCGCTGGTACGAATATCCAGGGGCCCACCCTCATCAATTGTTTACCGACGATAATGCCTGGGTCTGCACCGTGCTGCTTTACCTTTTCCGCAAGACGGGCAGCGGTATATACAGGGAGAGGGGGCTGCTGCTGTCGGAAGCCCTGCTGGCAACGCAGCGGGAAGACGGCCTGCGGCCGAACGTGCTGACCCGCTCCCAGCTCGCTGCCCTCGGGAGGGAAGGGGCGGCCAAGCTGCCGCCGAGCCTGAATCCGCATTTTGAAAGCATTACGCATACCGCCTTTATCCAGGCTTATCTGGTCACCGGAAACCGGGCCTATCTGGATACGGCGCTTAATGGTGCCCGCACGCTGCTGGCCAGGCAGGCTCAGCTTGCGTTCATGTACAGCCGGACCTCCGGTCTGACCAGGCTTCTGCTTCCGCTCGGCTATTTAATCAAGCACGATGCGAGCGGGGAGATCGAAGCCGGGCTGCGGCAGGCGATCGCGTACCTGATGTCCCGTCAGCATGCGCTGGGCGGGATCGAGGAGGCGGGCAATCCGGATCCGGAACGGTTCGGGATGGAGGATGCGGGTGTCTATATCGACGACGGAGAGGGCATTGCCGACCAGCTGTATACCAATAACTTTCTTCTGATGAACAGCTGGGAACTTTGGAAGGCGACGGGACACCCGGCGGACCGGAAGCTTCAAGAGGGCGTTTCGGCGTTCATGCGCCGCATCCAGATCCGCAGCGGGGATGAGCGGTACGACGGCGGCTGGATGCGGGCGTTCGACCTGAACAGGTGCGAGTATTTCGGCAATAACGGCGACACGGGCTGGGGTCCGTACTGCATGGAAAGCGGATGGACCAATGCCATCGCCTCGGCGGGGCTGCTGCTCGAGCTGCTGGATGAGAGTCTTTATGCGTAAGGGGAGTGTAGGCGGACGGATGACAGACTATGGGGAAATGTCGCTGGAACAAAAAGCGGGTCAATTGTTCACCTTCTATTACAAGAACACGGCGTACACTGAGGATGCGGAAAAGCTGATCGTGGAACTGGGCGCCGGCGGCATGTTCCTGGACATGCAATGCCTGAACATCCCGGAGCAGGTGCACCGATTGACGTCGGCCATGCAGGACGCCGCACTGTCAAGGGGCAGCGGCATTCCGCTGTTCGTGGCGGCCGACTTCGTAGCGGGCGCCGGCTGCAAGCTGGCGAGCGGAGGAGCGGTTCATTTTCCGAAAAACCGGGCGATCGGCGAGGCCGGCGATGAGCGGCTGGCGTATGAGAGCGGACGCATTACGGCCGAGGAATCGCTGATCATGGGTGTGAACTTCAACTATAGTCCCGTCGTCGATGTAAACAACAATCCCGATAATCCGGTGATCGGCACCCACTCCTTCGGCGATACGGCGGATGTCGTATCCCGGATGGGAACAGCCGTAATCAGGGGCTATCAGGAGCACGGCATGATCGCCACCGCGAAGCATTTTCCGGGGCATGGGGATACGAATGTCGATTCCCACCTCGCGCTTCCGGTGCTGCCGTTTGACCGGGAACGGCTAGAGACGTTCGAGTTGGCGCCGTTCCAGCGGGCGATCGAGGCCGGCGTCGATGCGATCATGGTCGGTCACATCGCCGTCCCGGCACTGGATCCGTCCATGCTGCCGGCGACGCTGTCGCGGCCGATGGTGACCGGCCTGCTGCGGGAGCAGATGGGGTACGAAGGACTGATCGTGACCGACGGCATGTCGATGCAGGGGGTCGCTTCGCTGTACACGCAGTCTTGCGCTTGCGTCATGGCGCTCCAGGCCGGCGCCGACATTCTGCTCGTCGATCCGCGTGACACCGCGGAGGCGCGCGAGATGGTAGCGGCCGTGCTGCGAGCTGTCCGGAACGGCGAGCTGACCGAGGCGCGACTGGATGAGTCGCTGAGACGGATACGGCGGGCGAAGGAGCGCTACGGCCTGACGCCGCAGGCGTTTCAGCCGAGACCGTTCGATGGAAGAGGGCTGAAGCGGGATGCTGCGATAGCGGTCAGCCGGGAGCTGGCGGCTCGCGCACTGCTTCGGCACGGCGAGCCTAGCGCGTGGGAGAGGGTCCGGCGTTTCACACGCGAGGGCGGCCGGTGGATGGTGCTGTACGAGCGGTCTTTGTCGGATTTCGCGGATGGGCTGGCGGCTGGCGGCGTTGTCGTGGAACGGTTGAAATTCGCCGCGTATGAGGATATGCCTCAGGCATTGGAGCAGGCGGACGAGGGATTCGGGTGGATTGTTGCGATCACTCACAACAAACGGATGCGGTTCGACGTGCTGAATGCGCTGGAGCAGCGCGCCGCCCTGCGGGAACTGCCGGTGCTGCTCGCGCATTTCGGTTCGCCGTATGACGCAGCGGCTTTTCCGGGCTTGCCGGCGCTGTTGCTGCATGACCGGGCGCCGGCATTGCAGGAGGCGGCCGCTTCGGAGCTGGCGAGACAATGGCGGAGGGGAAGGAGACGCGCATAAATGGAGAAGCATCTGCAGACGGACATCGTCATCATCGGCGGAAGCACCGGCGGCTGCGCCGCTGCGCTCGCCGCTTCGTGCGCGGGCAAACGCGTCATCATGACGGAGGCATCGGACTGGATCGGCGGGCAGCTGACCAGCCAGGCGGTGCCGCCCGATGAGCATCCGTGGATCGAGCAGTTCGGCTGCACCGCGGGCTATCGTAAATTTCGCAGACGGGTAAGGGAGTACTACAAGCGGCATTATCCGGTGCTGCCGTCGGGCATGGCGGATGCCCGCTTCAATCCGGGCAGCGCCATCGTCAGCGAGATCGCGCACGAACCGCGGGTCGCGCTGGCGGTGCTTCGTGAGATGCTGGCGCCTTTCGTGAGCAAGGGATCGCTGCTCGTGATGGAAGATCACGAGCCGGTCAAGGTGGAAATGAATGGCGATGCCGTCGCTGCCGTTCATGTGCGGAGCGTGAGAACAGGAGAACTTTCGGTCCTGACGGGCGCTTACTTCCTGGATGCGTCCGACGAAGGCGACCTGCTGCCGCTGTCCGGCGCCGAATATGTGACCGGCGCAGAGTCGGTGCGGGATACCGGCGAGCCGCATGCCCTTGAGGGAGAAGCTGATCCCATGGACATGCAGGCAATCACCTGGTGCTATGCGGTCGATCATCTCGAGGGCGAGAACCACACGATCGAGAAGCCGGAGCAATACGATTTCTGGCGCAGGTACCGGGCGGGTTTCTGGCCGGATCAGCAGCTCGGCTGGACGGGTCTTGTACCGCATACGCTGGCGCCGGTGCGGTACTGCTTTTTCCCTGACGGGAAGTCGTTCTCGCTCTGGAACTACCGGCGCATCATCGACCGTTCCCTGTTTCGGGAGGGTGCGTTCGACAGTGACATTACGCTCGTCAACTGGCCGCAAAACGATTACTGGCTGGGTCCGATCATCGACGTTGATGAGCCGGAACGGGAACGGCATCTGGAGGGTGCGCGGCAGTTGAGCCTTGCCTTGCTCTACTGGATGCAGACGGAAGCGCCGCGTCCCGACGGCGGCGCCGGGTACCCGGGGCTGCGGCTGCGCGGAGATGTGACGGGGACGCTGGACGGGCTCGCGAAGCGGCCGTATATCCGCGAATCGAGACGGATCCGGGCAGAGACGACGATCGTGGAGCAGCATCTGAGCCCGGATTGCCGCAAGGACGGCCAAGCCGAGGACTATCACGACTCGGTCGGCGTAGGCGCTTACCGGATCGATCTGCATCCCAGCACGGCGCTTCGCACCTATATCGATGTGTCCAGCCTGCCGTTCCAGATACCGCTCGGCAGCCTCATCCCGGTGCGGGTCAACAACCTGCTGGCCGCATGCAAGAACATCGGGACTACTCATATTACGAACGGCTGCTACCGGCTGCATCCGGTAGAGTGGAATATCGGCGAAGCGGCCGGTTATTTGGCTGCCTATTGCATCGACAAAGGCATTGAGCCGCGCGCGGTTCGCAGCCATCCCGATGAGCTCGGTTCGTACCAGGCTCTGCTTGTGAAGGCCGGGATTGAAATGAAATGGCCCTCCTTGCACGCACTATAATTTGAAGGGGGAATGCGTTGTGCTGAAAGTACCGGCCCGGAGTAGTTTAGTCGTGTCGTGTCAGGCGCTCGCTCATGAGCCGCTGCACGGATCGGCGCACATGGCGGCGATGGCCCGTGCTGCACGCGAAGGCGGCGCCGGCGGAATTCGCGCCAACAGCCCAACCGATATCCGGGCGATTCGCGAGGCTGTCGAGCTGCCGATCATCGGCCTGTGGAAGCGGGATTACAAAGGATTTGAGATGTATATTACCCCGACTGTGGAGGACGCGGTCGCGGTGCATGCGGCCGGCGCGGACATCGTTGCTATTGATGCCACCGGCCGTCCACGGCCGGACGGCCTCACCCTGGAGCGCGCAATCGCCGAGCTCAAGCAGCGCGGAATCGCCGTGATGGCCGATATCTCGACTTACGGGGAAGGATTGCTTGCGGCGGAATACGGAGCAGATTACGTGTCGACGACGCTGGCGGGTTACACCCCCTACAGCGAGGGCGATAGCCCGTTGCCGCGTTTGGATCTGTTGAAGCGATTGGCAGACAGCCTGACCGTTCCGGTCATTGCCGAAGGCGGCATTTCGACCCCGCAGCAAGCCGGGCTAGCGCTGGCCGCAGGGGCGCATTTCGTCGTCGTCGGCTCTGCGATCACACGGCCGCAATGGATCACCGCCCGGTATGCCGCGGCGATGGCGAGCGTCGCCTTGAACGGGGGGTCACGGGCATGACCGCAGCGGGAGAAGGAGCGAACGCGCAAGGAGCGGATGGAATGTATGTAGGGATTGACGTCGGGGGAAGCGCCATTAAGGGCGGTCTCGTAACCCGGCGGGGGGAGTTGATCCTGGAGGATGCCAGACGTACGCCTGTGGAAGCGGGCCGCGCCGGTATTGTCGAGGCTATAGCCGACCTGGCCGTCACGCTGATTGACAGCTCCCGGAGCCCGGTGATCGGCGTAGGGATCGGATCGGCCGGCGCGATCGATCCGGACACGGGCAGCGTGAGCCGGGCGACGGACAATCTGCCCGGCTGGACCGGCACGCCTCTGGCGGAATTGCTTGCCGAGCGAACGGGCCTGCCCGTCAAGGTGGACAACGACGTACACGCCGCGGCGTTGGGCGAGGCATGGACAGGCGCCGCGAAGACATATGATTCCTTCGTGTTCGTAGCGCTAGGAACCGGCGTCGGCGGCGCGCTGACAAGCCGCGGCCGAATCATCCATGGCTTCCGCGGCACAGCCGGTGAGATCGGGCACATGCTCATCAAGCCCGACGGGCTTCTCTGCAATTGCGGCCAGCGCGGCTGCTGGGAGCAGTATACGTCCGGCACGGCGCTGAACCGGATGGCGAAAGAGATTGAAGGTTTTTGGGACAGTCATCTGCTGTTTAAGCGTTTTGCGGAAGGGGATTCGCGGGCGGTGGAAGCCGTCGACAGCTTTGTGAAGGATTTGGCAACGGGGTTGGTTTCGCTGCAGAATGTGTTTGGGCCCGAGGCCATCATAATTGGCGGGGGGCTGGCACAGTCCTCGATCCTGTGGTGGGAGAGTCTGGAGCATCGATTGAAAGAGATGACGACACTGCCGGTCACGATTATTGCGGCCAAGTTGGGCAACCGGGCAGGGGTTATTGGGGCGGCTCGGCTGGCGAAGGGAATATAGGCGAAGATCGGGGTCCGGAAACATTTCGTGAATGGTCAAAGGGTGGGGGTTGTTAGTTAACGGACCCTGAACTTCTTTTCAAATCGTTTTCCAATGAAGAATAAATCGATTAATGTCCATATTCCGTAAAAACCGAGCGTCAATGTCATTATTGCGGCTTGCCAATAATCGCGCATATAGTATCTATGGCCGCCGATTAAACCGGTTAAAAACCAAAGAACGTACATTACAGCCTTGCTTTTGCCGTCTATATATGTAGTATCGGTATTGGTGGCACTTAGTTTTGTGGCGCAAGACCGTGGTCATCCAAAAGATTCTGCAAACCTTTTGACGAATGCCCCTTACCTCTCCAATCAATTTCGTTCATGGTACAATACCATCTTTTTGACTTTGGGAAAATCAGATAGTTTTGCAAAAATCCGCGGTCAAACGAAGCGTTATGCGCAACAAAGAAATCGGCAATGTCCATCATTGAATGGATGCGATTAGTATCAATTTTATGACCTTTTACCATTTTGTCAGTGATTCCATGAACCTTCTGCGCGGATTTCCCAATCTTTTTGCTGGGTTCGTTGTAACCCGTATAGTTGTCTAATAGACCTATAATCTTTCCTGATTCTTGCTCAAAAACAAATAGAATCAAGCTTAACTCTACGATTTCCTCAGTGTTTGAGCTTAATCCTGTTGTTTCCACATCAAAAAATCCACCTACTCCGTAAGCGGATTTATCCTTTATTAATTCGTTCAATTGAGGATCCATATCTCTATCACCTGACATATCTCCCTCGGTAGGAGGATTTGCTGGAAGTTTCTAGCTGAAATCGCGCAAAAAATCAGCCGGGGTGTAGACTGTGAAATGCTGTTTGATTTCCGTTGTGTGAAAATCCATATCCCCGCTGATTAGAATGTCAGGCTGTGATAGGATAGCTGAAATAAGAATCGGGATATCTTTATGATCACGAATGTAGGGCACGGCAAAAGAAGACTTTTGTTCCGGGGTATAGATGAGTTGATAATCGAGAGATGTTACGATGTTGAATCAATTAGAATTCGGAACATATTTGTGCTTGCGCTCATTCTACATTTCCTCCCGGACTTGTTCCAGTTCATCCAGCAGGTCTTGTTCCGTAATTCCTTTGTCCCGGGCTTCTTGCCGAATTTCGTTGCAAAATGCCTCCAAGGCCAGCATGCCGCGATCATCTTTGGTCAATATGATTTTGTTCGATTTAATAATCGACATACGCAATCACCTCGTTCAGTAGCGTGTTATGATTGCCATTATACCATAAACCAACAATACGCAGTATCCTGCAAAATCCGGTTTATGAACCGGTGGTATGTTGGGCGCCACCCTTCGATATGAACGAATTTATCCGAGCCGTTGTGGCGGCGGCCGATTTGACGAAGGCCAAGAAACGTAGCAGGAAACAGGCTCATGTGAAGGCGCGAAGGACAGTAAGGTGTTATTGAGTGAGTATCGACCAAGCAAGCTGTTGCCTGCCATAGCAGGGGACAGCTTGCTTTTTTTCATCTCGACTGCTGCAAGCGAAACGGATAAAATCGAATAAGAAAACGATTCCACTATCTGCTGAAAGGAACGTGACGATATGCCATTAATTGACATGCCGCTTGAGCAGCTATATGAGTACCGGGGGAGAAACCCTCGTCCTTCGGACTTTGACGAGTATTGGGATCGGGCGATTGCGGAGATGCGTGCGGTGGATCCTCAGGTTGAACTCGTACCTGGTTCGTTTCAGACTCCGCAAGCCGAATGCTTCGACCTTTACTTTACCGGTGTGCGCGGCGCGCGCATCCATGCCAAATATATACGTCCCAAATTCATAACGGAGCCGCATCCCGCGGTGCTTCTGTTTCATGGTTACACCGGTCATGCCGGCGATTGGGCCGACAAGCTGGCTTACGCTTCGCTGGGCTTCTCCGTGCTCGCCATGGACTGCCGCGGACAAGGCGGCTCCTCCGAGGATACGGGCGGCGTGAAGGGAACTACCCATCACGGTCATATTATCCGCGGTCTTGACGATCACCCGGACAACCTGCTGTTCCGGCATATCTTCCTGGACACGGCGCAGCTCGCCGGTATAGCGCTGGAGTTGCCGGAGGTCGACCCGGAACGGGTCTATGCTGCCGGAGCCTCGCAAGGAGGGGCTTTGACCATCGCCTGTGCGGCGCTGGAGCCGCGCATCCGCAAGCTGGCGCCCGTGTATCCGTTCCTGTGTGATTATAAACGGACATGGGAGATGGATTTGGCCAAGGATGCTTACCAGGAGCTGAAGACTTACTTTCGGCATTTCGATCCGCGGCATGAGCGGGAAGACGAGATTTTTACCAAGCTCGGCTATATCGATCTTCAGTTTCTGGCGGACCGGATTCGCGGCGAGGTGCTGATGTCGGTGGGGCTGATGGATACGATCTGTCCGCCGTCCACCCAGTTTGCCGCCTACAACCGAATGACGGCACCGAAACGGCTGCTGGTTTACCCGGATTTCGGCCATGAATGGCTGCCCGATGCGGTAGACCAGACCATTCAATTTTTCCTGGATTGATGGAGATGGGTTGCTGCAGCCGATAGAGACAGGCACCCCGGCTGGCAATGCGGGGTTCAGACGGATGACGAAGGTTCCGGCAAGCGCTTTTTACATGAGAGCGGACCGGCTGCATGAGTGGAAGCGTAAACGGGGCCTGCCGCATGTGGTGATCGGTTCATTGGCTGCAGGAGGAGTGGATGGATGTTGAGGTATACCTTGCAATATATTCCGCTTAGCAAGATCAAACCCGGAATTTCCGTCCAGATTACCAAGCGCATTATGGAACTTCGCAAAGCGGCACAGGATTGCATGCATGTGCTGGTCGTTCGCAAAAGCAGGAAACAAGGCGGTTACCTTATCGTAAGCGGTGTGAACAATTACGAATATATCAGGAAGCATACCAAAAAAAAGACCGTCCCTTGTCTGGTGGACGAAAGCAAAGCCGCTTCAAGCTTTGCCGCGTTTATGAGCAGCTTTCGCAAACGAAAGCTGCCCTATGACGTCCCGTGGATCAAAAAGGATCGCGTGGCACCTGGCAGCTGGTCCATTATCCGAACCTTTATGAAACAGGAGCCCCGCTTCCGGCAGTTGACACGCAATCAGCAAATCAAAGTGCTGCGGCTGGGGCTGCAGTACAAGAAAACGACGATTTCGTCAATGAAAGCGAAGGTTGATGTATGGGTTAAAAAGTAATCAGGGGCTCGGCGCGGCTCCGACATTGCGGGTGGGATTCTTCCCGCTGGTTCATATCGTATAAAAAGCAGTTGCAATGCGGAATTGTTTCTTCCCCTCCGCCGCCATACAATGCGATTGAAAGCGTTGCTATTCGCTAACTTATTCATGCGGCAGGAGGGGAACGGATTGAAAAAGGCATCGTACATAGCGGACAAGACGTTTCGGATCGGCGAGGTGGATAAAAGGCTGTTCAGTTCCTTCATCGAGCATCTTGGGAGGAACGTGTACGGCGGACTGTATGAACCCC
Organism: uncultured Paenibacillus sp.; assembly: GCF_963515335.1. Lineage (NCBI taxonomy): Bacteria > Bacillati > Bacillota > Bacilli > Caryophanales > Paenibacillaceae > Paenibacillus > uncultured Paenibacillus sp. Next base: position 63,053 of record NZ_CAUPYC010000008.1, read on the forward strand.
GGCATCCGGATTCGGACGAGCAAGGCTTCCGCAAGGATGTGATGGCGCTCATCAAAGAGCTCGGCATCCCGATGATCCGCTATCCCGGAGGCAATTTCGTGTCGGGCTACGACGTGTCGTTCCGAAGTCTCTCCCGCTAGGCAGCTGCGATGGGGTTCTGATCCCCAAAAGCTCATGGAATATGCTCCGGTTCGCGTGCGAATAGCAGGTTTGCATACGCAAAGAAGGGACTCCCGGTTTATAGCGGGAGTCCAATCCGATAATTGTACATTTTGAACACATCCCGGTTGTGACGGCTGGCCTCCCCAATATCGGTTTCGTCTGCAGCGCTTTTATCCTGCTATGGATTGTCCTGATCGCCGTGCTGCATCCGTTTCTATGGCTGCTGTTCTCGACGATTAAACCGGAGACGGAGCTCGTGCAGTACCCGCCGAAATTTTTTCCGCAGGAGCTCACTTTCGAGAATTACATTCAGGTGTGGGAGAGCATTCCGCTACTTGCCCTCGTCAAGAATACGGTCATTTTCTCGCTGGGCGTGGCGGCCGCTTCCATCCTTTTCGATTCGATGGCGGCTTACGCTTTCGCGCGGATTCGGTTCAGAGGCAGCCGGTGGATGTTTACGGCGATCCTGATCACGATGATGATTCCGTTCCAGGTCATCATGATCCCGCTGTTCGTGGAAGTGTATAAGCTGGGCCTGCTCGATACGTTCTGAGGACTCATTATCCCGCGCGCGGGCAGCGCCTTCGGCATCTTCATGATGCGGTCGTTTTTCATCTCGCTGCCGAGAGAACTCGAAGAGTCGGGGCGGGTAGACGGCTTCAACGAATTCATGATCTATTGGCGCATCATGCTCCCGCTTTGTGTACCGGCGCTGATTACGCTCGGCATTTTTCACTTCATGGGCAATTGGAACGATCTGCTCTATCCGCTCATGCTGACGAGCTCGACGGAGATGCGGACACTCCCTGCGGGACTCGCCATGTTCGTCGGGGATAACACGATCGAATACGGACCGACGCTGGCCGCCGCCGCCATCTCGTTCCTGCCGCTGCTGATTCTCTTTCTTTTTGCGCAAAAATATTTCGTCCAGGGCGTCGCGACCTCCGGCCTGAAAGGATAACGGGAGCGCGCTTGCCTGCGAATGCCATCTTTCACGATAGGGAGGGAAACAAAGCGGTGTCCAAACAAGCATCGATGGTTCTTGATACGTCATACAAGGCAGGGCGGGTCGATAAACGATTGTTCGGTTCTTTTGTCGAGCATATGGGACGGGTCACCTACGGCGGGATTTATGATCCCGGCCATCCGGCGGCCGATTCGAGGGGCTTCCGGAAGGACGTCATCGAGCTGGTCAAGGAGCTCCAAATGACGATTATCCGCTACCCCGGCGGCAACTTCGTGTCCGGCTATAATTGGGAAGACGGCGTTGGGCCCAAGGAGGGAAGGCCGAAACGGCTCGAGCTGGCCTGGTGGGCGACGGAGTCGAATGAAGTGGGCACCAACGAATTCATGGAATGGTCCAAAGCGACGGGCACGGATGTCATCATGTCGGTGAACCTGGGTACCCGCGGCATCGATCCCGCCCGGAACCTGGTCGAGTACTGCAACCATCCGTCGGGGACGTATTGGAGCGACTTGCGGAGAAGCCACGGCTTCGAGGCTCCGCACGCGATCCGAACGTGGTGTCTCGGCAACGAAATGGACGGCGAGTGGCAGATCGGTACGAAGACGGCGCAAGAATACGGGAGAATTGCCGTGGAAGCCGCGAAAGTGATGAAATGGACGGACCCTTCCATCGAGCTGGTAGCTTGCGGAAGCTCCCTCGATACGATGCCGACGTTCCCGCAGTGGGAGGCGACGGTGCTCGACCATGCCTATGAGCACATCGACTATATGGGGCTGCACCAATACTACTTCAACCGTGATTGCGATCCGGCGAACTATCTGGCGAAATCGGTTGGATTTGACGGCTATATCCGGTCGGCCATCGCTGCGCTGGATTACATGAAAGCGAAGAAACGAAGCAAGAAAACGATGTTCATCTCGATGGACGAATGGAACTGCGTCAACGATCTCACGATCCGTCCGATCGAATATGACAGATGGTCGGTCGCCCCGGCGCGCAACGAGACGATCTATACGATGGAAGACGCGCTGCTGTTCGGGAGCATGATGATTACGCTGCTGCGTCATGCGGACCGGATCAAGATCGCCTGCCAGTCGCTGCTGGTCAATCTCAGCGCCTGTATCATGGCGGAGGCGAACGGGCCGGCTTGGCGGCAGACGACGTATTATCCGTTTCTGCATGCCTCGCTGTACGGCAGAGGCGTCGTGCTCCAGACGGTTGTGGTCAGTCCGAAATACGATTGCAGGGATTACACGGATGTTCCGCTGCTGGATACGGTCGCCGTTTGGGACGAAGCGGACGAGACATGCGCCATTTTCGCCGCAAACAAGGATCAGCGGGAAGAGCTTCGCCTTCAGTGCGACATCCGTTCGCTGGAAGGCTACGGGGTAATCGAACATATCGTGATGCAGCACCAAGCTTATAACGCCGTTAATGGTCCGGACCGGCAGGACAACGTCGTGCCGCACGCCGGCGGCGTGTCGGCCGTCGAAGAGGGACGGCTCACGGCAGTGCTTCCGGCTTTCTCCTGGAATGTGATCCGCCTCGGCAAGAAACGCGCTTGAGCGGAAAGACAACCGAAGGGAGGTTGGCTGCGGCTTATCGTCGGTGACAGTAAGTACGGGCTGTATACCTTTCTGCCCGGAGGGTTTCACAAAGGAATTTATGACGCCTACTTTGCTGCTGTATAATCTTACATGGGCATATACCTATGACAAGGAGCGGTTCAATGACGTTAGTAGCAATGAGAAAACAGGAATTCGATACCTTGGATGACGAAAGTCTCGGGTGGGCATGCATGGAACCGACCTTGCTTCAAATTCACGGAAAAGATATATCGGTGAAAACGCAGGCTATCGCTCGGCTTACCGAAGGGCAAAAGGCTTTATGCATGTTCAGGGTCCTGTACGATCATGCCAAAGGCTCGGTGAGCGAGTATTACCAATGGATATCCTACTTGCTGGATAGACCCGATTATTGGTCCGGGGTGACGGGCGGTCTGCGTTTCTTCGACGATATGGCCATGCTCGGTTTGCTTGAGGAGACAACGGAGGTTCTTGCGGCAAGGAACCGCAGGCTGGGCGTGCAATGGGGCGACGCGACGTTCAAAGACCTGGAGCGTGACCGCGAACTCCTGAACGCTGCAAGTGTTTTGTTTGAACGGTTCTTGGACATCGCTCCAAACAGTCTGAAACGGATCAGTACATATATTCGATCCAACCCGCGGCAATTTGTAACGATAGAAGACGGAGATTAGGAATTGTTTCTCTCTCACCACAGCTTGAATTTGTATCGTTTAAACGATAAAATATTGATACATCATTCGGAGGTTGGAGGTGAGTAAAATGCCGACGATTAGACCAAGCTCGGATTTGCGTAACAAATACAATGAAATTTCCGAATTTTGCCATAAGTATTCCGAACCTGTATATATCACTAAAAACGGTCAGGGCGACTTAGCGGTGATGAGCATAGAGACCTTTGAAAAACTTGTTGGAAAATATGAGCTTTATAAGTTGCTTGATGAAGGCATGGAGGAAATGAAATTAAATAAAACCAGGCCTTTCCGTGATGCCTTAAATGACATTCAAAAGGGGCTTTCAGAGTGACAAGCTACAATATAGTGGTAACTGAGCTTGCTGAACATGATTTACGCGGCATTGCCGACTATATTGCAAAGGAACTCAGAGAGCCGTCGACAGCCATGCAGGTTGTAGCTGCTATCGGCGAGGCTATCATGGGATTAGAGCAGTTCCCCCTCCGGAATGGTTTGGTACGGGATGAGAGGTTGGCTGCACAGGGCATACGAATGCTGATCGTCAATAACTACATTATTTTTTATGCGGTTTCCGAACACGCCAAGACGGTGACGATCGTTAGAATTCTTTATGCCAAACGGGAATGGATCAATGGGTTGTGACCTTTATAAACCATCCTCCCCAAAGCCTTGCCGGCTGAGAGAGGATGGTTTTTTGCAGCGATTTAAGGCAGTGAAACGCCTCGCGAGCTGACATAAAGGGAGTACCATTCGTCCCGGCTCAAAGACACATGAACCGCATCGCCGCAAGCGGTTATTCGTTCCGGGTTTGTCGTGCCGATGACGGGCTGGATCGATGCCGGGTGCTTCATGAGCCATGCGAGGACGATGGCTTCGGTCGACGTGTCTTTGGCCTCGGCCAACTGTTGCACGAGCGCGGCGGTTTTATGTACAGTCTCGTTTTGTTGGCCGGCTGCCTTTCCTGAATAGATGCCCTGCGCGAGGGTGCCCCAGGCCTGCAGCTGGATGTTCTCCATCTGACAGAATTCGAGTGTGCCTTCCGGGAAAATATCGTTGCGCGCCGCCGTTTGATTGACATGCACGCCGGTTTCGAGCCAGCCGATTTTGTGCAGGCTCATCTCCAGCTGGTTGGCGACCAGAGGCATTTCGCATCGGCTTTGCAGCAGGCGGATTTGTCCCGCGCTCATATTGGATACCCCGAAATGCCGAACCTTGCCGGAAGCCTTAAGCTGCCCAAAGGCCTCGGCCACCTCATCGGCATCCATAAGCGCATCCGGCCGGTGAAGCAGCAGCACATCCAGATAATCGGTGGACAAACGGCGCAGAATGCCTTCCGCACTGTTGACGATATGGGAAGCGGAGAAGTCATAACGGGCCGGCGTGCCATTGTCTTCGGGAAACCGGATGCCGCATTTGGATTGCAGAAGGATATTCTCCCGCAGTCCCGGCTTACGGGCAAACTGGTCGAGAAATTCAATGAGACGCATCCCGATATCGTGGTGGAAACGCAGAGCCTCCCGGCTAATGCCGACGTGGTCCATGATGATTTTGTGACGAAATTGGCATCCGGCGACACCAGTGTAGACGTGATGGCGATCGATATTATTTGGCCGGCGGAGTTCGGAGCGGCGAACTGGCTTGAGCCGTTGGATTCGTACTTCAGCCAACAAGAGCTGGATGCCTTGCTGCCGGGGGCTGTTAAAGGGGGTACATATAAAGATCAATTGATTTCGGTTCCATGGTTCTCGCACGGCGGCGTCCTTTACTACCGCAAGGACATTTTGGAGAAGGCCGGCAAGCAGCCTCCGAAAACGTTCGATGAGTTGTTAGCGCTTTCCAAAGAGCTGGGCGGCAAGGATGGTACGGAGTTCGGGTTCGTTTTCCAGGCGAACCAGTACGAGGGACTGGTAACCAACTGGCTGGAATACATCTGGGGCAACGGCGGTAACGTGCTGGATCAGGACGGCAAAGTAGTCGTCAATTCGGCCAACAATATCGAAGCGACCCAATACATGATGGATCTGGTTTCGACGGTTGCGCCTAAGGGCGTTATGACCTATACGGAGCCGGAAAGCATGCAGGTATTCCTGGAAGGGAAATCCGTGTTCCATCGCGGCTGGCCGAACGTCTGGGTTGAATCGCAGAAGGAAGGCTCCAAGGTCAAGGGTAAGGTCGGCATTATTCCGATGCCTGTAGGGCCTCAAGGCACCGAACCGGCGGCTACGCTCGGCGGCTTGAATCTCGCGATCAACAAAAACATCGACGCGAAGCAGAAGGAAGCGGCAGTGGAGTTCCTGAGATTCATGATTAGTCCTGAGGCGCAGAAAATCGGTGTCGTCGACGGCGGTATGCCTCCCGTGTTGAAAGCTTCTTACGAGGATCCGGAGATTCTGGCTGCGGCTCCGTATATGAAAGAGATCTACAACGCGCTCATCACGGCGAAACCGCGCCCGGTGTCGCCGAATTATCCGAAAATCTCGGACGCCATTCAGCGTAACATCCATAAAGCGTTAACGGGCGTCAGCACCGCTGAGGATGCGCTTAACACTTTGCAGAAGGAGATTGAAGAAATCGAGAAGTAAGCCATAAAGCGGATCGGCTGCCTCCCGGCCAGCCGATAAAGCGAGGCGGGGGGCGGTCCATTCGTATGAAAGGGGGATGCCGCTGTGAGGGTACATAAAACGAAATTTATCAAGGAAGCCCGTCTTGGGTGGTTGATGACCGGCCCTTCCTTAATCGTAATCGGAGCGATCGCCGTCTATCCGATTCTATATACGATGTGGCTCAGTCTGCATGCTTTCAATCTGAAAGAACCGGCTGCCGGCAAGCCTTTTGTGGGATTGGCCAACTATTGGGCTTTTTTTACGGATCCCCAGGCGCTGGGCGGGTTATGGAATACGGTCATTTTTACCGCGGTCACCGTCGCCCTGGAATTTCTGCTCGGACCTGGTCAAGCTGGGATTCATGGACGGGTATAAGGCTTGGCTGGGCGATCCGGCAACGGCGCTGATGTCCTTGATCATCACGGACGTATGGAAAACAACGCCGTTTATGGCACTGCTGATTCTGGCCGGTCTGCAGATGATTCCGGCTAATCTCTATGAGGCGGCGAAGGTTGACGGAGCCGGCCTGTGGAGCAGGTTCCGGCATGTGACGCTGCCCATGCTGCGCTCATCGATTCTGGTCGCATTGCTGTTCCGGACACTGGACGCGTTCCGCGTATTCGATATTGTCATTGTCATGACCGGGGGCGGACCGGGGAACTCGACGGAATCCATTTCCGTGTATGCCTACAAAGTCATGATGCGTTATCTGGATTTCGGCTACGGCTCCGCGCTGTCCGTCATTATTTTCGTCATTGTGTTTCTGATCAGTCTGCTGTATATGAAAATTCTCGGCTCGCAATGGGGTGCGGAAGAAGGGGGGGCGCGAAAAAGTTGGAGAAAAATGTAGGCTCGCGCGGACTGCCAAGCCCGCTGCGACGAGCGCTGTTTTACGTCATGGTCGCATTATTTGTGCTCGCTGTCGTCTTCCCGTTCGTCTGGCAGTTCCTCACATCGCTCAAGCCGCCGGGGCAGATTAACAAGATGCCTCCCGACTGGATACCGGAAAGGATGTACTTCGATTATTATGTGAACGTCTTCGTGCAGCATCCGTTTCTGACTTATTTGAAAAACAGCCTGGTCGTCGCCTCTTCGACCACTTTATTTTCCCTGGTGATCGGCTCGTTCGCGGCTTATGCGCTCGTTCGGCTGCATTTTCCTGGTAAACGCTTCATTCTGGCGATGGTGCTCGCGATCTCCATGTTTCCGCCGATCGCAACCTTAAGCCCTTTGTTTCTGTTTCTGAAGCAAATGAGTCTGCTGAATACCTATATGGGTCTCATTCTGCCTTACACCACATTTGCGCTGCCCTTGACGATCTGGATTTTGGCTTCCTTCATTAACGATATCCCGAAGGATATGGAGGAGGCGGCCATCGTCGACGGATGCAACCGGTTCATGGCGTTCTGCAAAGTCATTCTTCCGCTGGCCGCGCCGGGCATGTTTACAACGGCCATTCTTGTCTTCATCTCGGCATGGAATGAATTTTTGTACGCGCTGGCGTTCATGTCGACGGATGCGCAGCGCACCGTTCCGGTCGGCATTTCCATGTTTGCCGGCACCTATGAGCTGCCTTGGGGAGATATCGCGGCCGCGTCGGTAGTCGTCACCGTGCCGCTGATCGTGCTGGTCCTCATTTTCCAAAGACGGATTATTGCAGGTTTGACCGCTGGCGGCGTAAAAGGCTGATCCCGGTTGTCCGGCCCGGTTATAGAGAGAGCGATCATAAACAGAGGGAGTGCGGAAAAATGATAACTGTTGCGTTGTTAAGCAAATGGCATGTCCATGCGGTCGATTATGCGAAGGAAGCGATGGATCATCCGAATCTCTCCATTCGACTGGTATGGGATGAAGATCCGGAACGGGGCAGGGAATGGGCGCGTGAGCTTGGCGTGCCGTTCGAAGCGGATCTGGACGCGGTGCTCGGAAATCCGGGGATTGACGGCGTGATCGTCACTGCCCCTACCAATATCCATAGAGACGTTATGGTGAAGGCGGCCCAATACGGCAAGCATATTTATACGGAAAAGGTTTTGGCGATTACGCTGGAGGAATGCGAAGAAATATTGGCAGCCGTAAAAGCGAATCAGGTGAAATTCGTGATTTCCCTGCCGAGAATGGTGCTGCCCTATACCCGGCTGGCACAGCAAATGCTGGCTGACGGCGCGTTGGGCCGGTTAACGACGGTGAGATGCAGGTGTGCGCATAGCGGCGCCGTGCCTTACGAAGGGCACCCCAACGGCTTTCTGCCGGCGCATTTTTTCGACCCTGAGCAATGCGGCGGCGGCGCCTTGATCGATTTGGGCGCACATCCGCTCTATCTGTCGAACCGGCTTGCAGGTCCTGCCAGGGCGGTAACGGCGCGTTTGACGACGTATTACGGGCATCCTGTGGATGACAACAGCGCCGTGATCGTCGAATATGAATCGGGAGCGCTCGGAATTCTTGAAACGTCGTTCGTTTCAAGCAGCAGTCCGTTCCTGCTTGAGCTGCACGGAACGGAGGGGAGCTTGCTCGTCGAGAACGAGGGGGTGCGGTTCAAGCGCGCGGCAGACGGGGATGCGTGCTGGATCGTGCCGGAGCTGCCGGAGGCGCTGCCGAGTCCGATGGAGCAATGGGCCGAAGCGATTCTAAGAGGCGCTCCGACGGACATCACGGAAATAGATGCTTGGAGACTTACGCAAATCAATGAAGCGGCGGCGGTGTCGCACCGGGAAGGCAAGCGTGTTGTAATCGGTCATTCGCCGGTTCACGCTTAACGTATTGTGCCGATCGTCAAGGAAGATTAAAATGGATGGGAGACTGATTGCAGACTCAGCCATAAATCCAATCAACGTTCTGGGCAAAGGGGAGCCGTAATGGCGAAAATGACAGATGTGGCCAAACTAGCCGGTGTATCGCCTTCGACGGTCTCCCGGGTATTGGCCGGCGGCGATGCGGTCACGGCGGATAAAAAGCAAAAGGTTCTGATGGCCGTTGAGAAACTGAACTATAGGCCCAACAGGCTTGCGCGCAATCTCCGCAAATTGGAGACGAAGACCGTCGTTGTCGTCGTTCCCGACATCTCCAATCCTTTTTTTTATGAGATCATTCGGGGGATGGAACGGGTCGCGCAGGCAAAAGGGTACCACGTTCTGCTGGGCGACACCCAATTGAACAAGCAAATGGAAATCGAGTACATCGAATTGGTGCGGGACAAGCTGGCCGACGGCGTCATTCTGCTGGTGGCTCAAAATCCGCAGGAGCACATCATTGAAGCCTCGAAGGGCCTGCCGATTGTCGTCGCTTGCGCGTTCATCGACGGCGATGATATACCGACCGTGAATATCGACCATTTCAACAGCGCCATCGACATGGTGAATCATCTGGTCTCGCTGGGTCATCGAAGAATCGCGTACATCAGCGGACCGTTGAAAAATAACCGCCTCAGCTCGTTCCGCTTCGAGGGCTACTGCCAGGGATTGTTTCAGAACCAGATCGAAATTGAAAAGCAGTTTATTGTCGAAGGCAATTTTACGATTGAATGCGGGTACGACAAAGGCCGTGAGCTTATGGAGCTGCCGACAAAGCCCACCGCCATCTTCGCGGCAAACGACGAAATGGCGATCGGCGCCATCAAAGCGATAAAAGAACTCGGTTACAAGGTCCCTGAGGATATTGCCGTGGTCGGCTTTGACGACATTAAATTGTCGGCGTACATCGAGCCGCCGCTGACGACGGTCGCCCAGCCCAAGCAACAGATCGGGGCGGAAGCGATGGAAGTATTGCTGCGCTGCATCAACAATGAGACGTTGAGCAGCCAAGAGATTATCCTGGACAGCGAGCTCATCGTTCGGGAATCGTGCGGCAGCCATCTCCGTCATACGTAATACGGTTGAATGACACCGGTTGTTTGTGAGAACCAACCCCGTTGTTGCATCAGATCTTTAAAGGTTACGCCGAATGTCGCTTTGGTCAACTGATATTTCATAAACATCATTCCCACGTCCGGCCTTACCGCTTCGGTGAATCCCCTGGCGGCGGACATTATTCCGATAACCAAGTTGTAAGCGAGTAAATTGGCGGTCTCCTCGTCGGTCAATTTTGCTCCTTCGGGAATGTCTTTATAATCGAAGATCGGTTTTTCAGGCGTGGTCGGGGGGTAGCGGCACCCCTTCTTTTCTTAAAAACTGTTCCAATTCCTGAACCATCGGTCTGTGAACATGTGTAAAACCAAAGATTCATGACTTCCCCCACATGGAGCGGCGGTTTTTTACCGTCGAGAAACGGTTTTATCGCGTCCTTAAAGACTTCAAAAGGATTCATTTGTTCCCCCTCAATGGATGTGTTGTAATTTCCTAAACAAATATACGCTAACATTGAATGATCAACTGTAGATTGTGTATTTTTGAATAATTATGCAATAAGCATCCTGATTACTGTTCAAACACGATCCCGCATAATTCTCTCCACGATTCCCGGGGCACAAATAGCGGCATAGCGGCCAGGAACCTTTTTTTAAAGCGAGGTAATGAAATGCGGACAGAACGGGAAATGCTGGCCTTGATTTTACAAACGGCGGAGCGGGATGAACGAATTCGCGCAGTAGCGATGAACGGCTCCCGAACGAATCCGAATGCGTCGAAGGATCCGTTTCAGGATTTTGACATTGTTTATCTCGTTACCGAAATCGAATCTTTTATCCGTGACCGCAATTGGGTCGATGTGTTCGGTGAACGAATCATTATGCAAACGCCCGAGTCTTCGACGCTGTTTTCGCCGGAACCGGGCAGGCGCTTCACCTATCTGATGCAGTTTGCCGACGGAAACCGAATTGATCTGATGTTGGTTCCTTTGGAAGAGAAGGATTCGTACTGCAACGAGGATAAGCTGACGGTTATTTTACTGGATAAGGATCGTTGTCTGCCGGCAATCGCGGCTCCGACCGATGAGGACTATTGGGTCAAACGCCCGTCAGCCGAGCTGTTCGCCGATTGCTGCAATGAATTTTGGTGGGTATCCGTTTATATCGCAAAAGGCTTGTGGAGAAAGGAAATCCTTTATGCGCAGGAGCATCTTAACCGTTACGTCCGGCCGATGCTCATCAAGATGCTGGAGTGGCAGGCTGGCATACAAACGGACTTCTCGGTCAGCACCGGGAAATGCGGCAAATATTTGGAGAAATACGTTTCCGATACAACCTGGCGGAAGCTTCTTTCTACTTTTGCCGACGGAAGCTATGAGGGGGCATGGAAGGCGCTGTTCTCGATGGGCAACCTGTTTCGCAATACGGCAAAATACGTTGCAGACCGTTTGAATTTTGATTACCCGGATGAAGAAGATGAGCGTGTTACGGCATATTTAAGGCATATTCAGCATTTGTCCCCGAATGCCACAGAAATCTATTGATTTGTGTTTTTTGACCTGTCTTTTTTTGTGGTATAATGGAAAAGTACTTGGGAGGTAATCGAAAGGCGGTAAACGGTATGAGTGTAAACCGTGAAGAGTTAAAGCGAATGATCGACCAAATCCCCGAGCAAGACGTGCTCGAAGTATTTGATTTTATCGGATATTTGAATATGAAGCGGGAAAGAAACGATCTGCAGCAATTGGATGCCGAATCGCTTTCGGAGGATGCAGATCTCATTCGACAAATTGAACGAAGCCGCGAAGACCGGGCGAATGGACGCGTATTCGGTCAGGCAGAGGGACTTGAATACTTGCGCAGCAAGGTCAAAGAACTTGAGAATGAACAGAACCTATAGCGTCTATTGGTCGCAAACAGCGTTGGATGAACTAAGTCGTATTCTCGCCTATCCGCCAGAGGTGAAGGAAAAGATTTATCTGGATTCTTTTACGCGGCTTTTATTTACACCGACTCTTACTGCAAAGCAAATAATGACAGGCAAGTTGAAAGGCTATTGGGCAAGATTAGGGCTTTACGAAGTTATTCTTGTATTTGACTTAATTCAGCAGAAATGCTGGGCTCCTTGCCTTAGCTAAATAATATTGGGGTTTTTTAGAAGACCACAACTTGCGCTGGTCTTTTTTTGCTGCTTTTTACAACAACTCAACATGATCTTCTCTTACAATAATTTTTCATAATTCTGTTTATCCAGATGAATAACTCTGATCCGGCAAGCGCCACCGAACAATTTAAGGATAAGGTGGGAACAAATGTCCGAATTATTGATATTGGGTACGAGCGCCGGCGTTTCGACGGTGAGCCGTCACCATTTCAGCATGGCGGTCAAGAAGGACGGCCGGCTGTATCTCATCGATTGCGGCGGTCTCGTATGCATGCTGCTTCAACAAATGGGAGAAGACCCGCGCAACATCGACAACTTGCATGGCGCGGGCATCGATCCGCTGCGGCTAGTTCATGGCGGTCCAGCATCCGGGAGAAGAAACGAAGGACCCGAATAACCCGACCAGCCGCTGGCCTTACCGGGATATCCCGAGACCGTCCGTCGTCGCCATATCCAGGCAATGATATTAGGCTGGTCGCTGTGCGCCTGTTTCAAATTTCCGCGGCGGGCAGTGTGATCTCAACCGTCGTTCCCCGGCCAAGCTGGCTGTCGAACAGCAGACGGCCGCCGTGCGCCTCCACGATCTTGAAGCACATCATCAGGCCGAGCCCGGTGCCTTTTTCCTTGGTCGTATAAAAAGGCTCGCCGAGCTTCGGGATTCTTTCTTCGGGTATGCCGCCTCCCTGGTCGTGAAACCGGATGCGGATTTCCCCGTGAGCCGTCCCCGTTGTTTCGACTTCCACGAAAATCGTCCCGCCCCCAGGCATCGCCTCCATGGCGTTTTTCAGCAGATTGATAAATACCTGCTTGATCTGGAACTCCGCGCAGTGAATGAAAGGCTCCGCAGTGTTGGGCTTCGTCTCGAGACAGATGACGATGCCGCGCAGATTCGCTTCCGCACCCAGCAGTGTGATCACCTGTTTCAGGATGCGTCCGACATGGGAGCGCTTGAAATCGGTCGTTTGCGGTTTCGCGATCATGAGGAAATCCGTCACGATGTTGTTGATCAAATCGATCTCGGACAGCATGATGTCATAGAACTCGCTTTTACTTTCGTGTCCGGCACGCAGCAGCTGCACGAATCCCCGCATGGCGGTCAGCGGATTCCGTATCTCGTGGGCGACCCCGGCAGCCAGATGGCCGATCATGTTCAGCTTGTCGGTCTTCCTTAGAAACTCCTCGGTTCGTTTCTTTTCGGTAATATCCCTTGAAATACCGGCGTATCCGGTAATGTTGCCGGCCGCGTTTCGTACGGGGAAGACGGTCAGGCTTACGTCGATCAGCCGGCCGTCTTTGCATTGCCGAACGGTTTCATAGTTTTTAATTTGCTCGCCGGCGAGAATTTTCCGGTTGAGCGCTTCCGCCTGCTCGGCCATATGGCTCGGGATAAAAGGCAAACCGCGGCCGAGCACCTCCTCCGCGGACCAGCCGTATATATGCTCGAAGGCGGAATTGACGCGGATGATTTTGCTTGACAAATCGACGACATCGATCGCATCGAGGCTGCTCTCAAAGAAAGATTCAAGCAGCTCCCTGGTCGAGCCCAGCTCGATTTCCGCTTTTTTCCGCTCGGTAATGTCGACGCAGGAAGCAATGACCTCCACCACCGTCCCGTTCCGCTTTACGGGCCGCAATGAAGCGAGATAGCGTATGTTGTTATACTCGCCCTCGTACGTGACTTTTTCTTCACCTGCCCAGGCGCGCCGGTAAAAGTCCTCCTTGACCGCTGCCGATTTGTCGGGAAACAATTGGTAAAGATCTTTGCCGACAACTTGGCAGGGAGTAAAGCCCAGCTGGTAGACGAGCTCTCCTTCGCATAACGTATGGATGAAGCGGCCTTCCGTTTGTTTAAACTTGAATGTCATACCCTGCTGCAGCCGGATGGTTTCTACAAGATTCAGCTCAGGCTGCAATTGTTCGTGTTTCTCCAAGTGCGGCACTCTCCTGTTAAAGTTGCATTTTGCAGTAATAAAATACGGTGAATCAGCGAATTTGCCCGGAAGGCAAACCGATACTAAGCGGCAATACCGGAATATTGGCTCAAGCGGTTCCGGCGGCGCGGACATAAAATACTCTATCAAACTATCGGAGGTGTGAGGACCGGTGATCCGATCGAACGTGAAAACCTATCGCTATCGCGTAGGAAAGAACCATTACATCATCATAAAGGTCAATCAATTGGCCGTGGGGAGAACGGAGATTGGCAACGTTCTGGCCAGCAATGCCGTAAATGTGCAAATTTTGAAAAAAAGAGGCCGCCGCTGACGTCATAACCGGGCAACATACTATTACCACTTTACCAAGGAGGTGATAGCGATGAGTGGGAAAAAAGAGGCAAAACCATAAGGAACCCGGCGGTCTTTCCGTCTATATGACGTTTGTCATACCCGCGACTTGACGTTTATGACTGCCGTACGGGAGCTGTATTTTCTATAATGACGATAGGAAAGTCCGTCCGTCGCCATCATACAACAGGCACGCGCGTCAAATCGAGGAGGAAACCATGAACCGGCCCGAAATCGCACATCTGAAAAAAAATGTCGCCCCCTACGAGCAAACCGATACGAAGGCGAGCGTCCGGCAGATCGTCAACACGATCGGACCTTTGCTGCTGCTCTGGTACGCCGCTTACTTGAGCCTCTCCGTATCGTATTGGCTTACTCTTCCGATTATACTGGTCACGGCCGGGTTTGTCGTCCGCACGTTCATTCTTTTTCACGACTGCTGTCACGGATCGTTCTTGCGAAGCCGGCAGGCTAACGAAATCATCGGTACCCTTACAGGTATTATTACACTCGTTCCTTATGAGCAGTGGAAACGAAGCCATTCGATCCACCACGCCACGAGCAGCAATCTTGACAAACGGGGGATCGGCGACATGTGGATTCTTACCGTAGAAGAATATGCGGCATCTCCTTTGTGGCGCCGAATCGCTTACCGCATTTACCGCCATCCGGTCGTCATGTTCGGGCTTGGACCGATTGCCATTTTCCTCGTCGATTACCGTTTCAACAGTAAAGGAGCGAAGCGCAAGGAACGCATCAACACCTACGTCACCAATGCGGGCATTGTCGCGCTGTATGCGCTGCTGATCTCGGCGGTCGGCTGGCAAGCTTTTCTGCTGATTCAGGGTCCCGTCTTCTTCGTCTCCGGCCTGCTCGGCATCTGGCTGTTCTATGTGCAGCATCAATTCGAGGATTCTTATTTCGAGAAGGAGGATGAGTGGAGCTATGTGAAGGCCGCGGTGGAAGGAAGCTCTTATTACAAGCTGCCGAAGGTACTGCAATGGATGACCGGCAACATCGGGTTTCATCATGTGCATCATTTGAGCCCGAGGGTGCCGAACTATAACCTGGAGAAGGCCCATCATGCGACGCCTCCCCTTCAGAAAGCGACGACCATTACGATCGGCGCCAGCCTGCAGTCGCTTCGCTTCCGTCTGTGGGACGAGCGTAACAAAACCTTCGTCAGCTTCAGCGACGCAAGGCGTTTGTCCGTGAAAAGCCGATCCGCGGCGGACAAAGTGAAAAGACAAAATCCGGGCTTTCAAGGAAAATAACCTGACGTCAACGGGTATAATTCTATACAATAGTCGTATCGGTGAGACGTATCGGCGAAAAGCAAAGGATGGGGGCGGCCATGCAGAAGTGGTACCAGATTTTTCAGAAAAATACGGGTCTCAGCCCTTATGTATGGGTCGTCTTTTACATCCTGCCGTTTTATTTCATCTTTCGTTCCTCCTCGACCTATGAGGTAGTGATCGGCATTCTGATGATTATCGGATTTTTCATTTGCTACGTGCTCTCATTCGTTTCGCGCGGGTGGATGGTTTACTTCTGGACAAGCGTGCAGATATTGATTTCCATCACGATGACGCTGCTATTCGGCTATGTTTATTTTGCGCTGTTTCTGGCCTTCTTCATCGGCAATATCCAGAACCGGATCGGTTTCTTTACGTTGTATACGATTCATCTCATCAGCACGGTCGTCACGATCAACTACGGGTTCGTTTCGCAAAATCCGGTTTTCATTACGCAGCTGCCTTTTGTGCTCGTCAGTCTGATCGCGGTCATTCTGCTGCCTGTCACCACGTACAACCGCAACAGGAGCGATAAGCTGCAGGGGCAGCTGGAGCATGCGAACAAACGGATTTCCGAGCTGGTCAAGCTCGAGGAGCGCCAGCGGATCGCCCGCGACCTGCATGATACGCTCGGCCAAAAGCTGTCGTTGATCGGGCTGAAAAGCGACCTGGCCGGCAAGCTGATCGGCACCGACCCTTATCGGGCGCGGGCCGAAATCGGCGACGTCAGCCGGACCGCCAGAACGGCGCTCAAGGAAGTGCGGGAAATGGTGACCCGGATGCGCGGCACGAGCATGGAGGACGAGATTTACCGGATCAGGCAGATCCTGAACGCCGCGGAGATCCAGTTCACGCTCGAGGGGGACCCGAAGCTGACGGACACCTCCCTGTTGAACGAAAATGTGGTGAGCATGTGCCTGAAAGAAGCCGTAACCAATGTGGTGAGGCACAGCAGCGCGACCGCCTGCTCGATCTCCGTCGAGCCGTCACCGACCGAGCTTGTTGTCCGGGTGAAGGACAACGGGATCGGCATCGGCGGGGCGGAAACCTCGCGTTTCGGAAGCAGCGGCATTCGGGGCATGAAGGAACGGCTTGAATTCGTCAACGGCAGCCTGGAGATCGGATCGGACGGTGGAACGACGGTCGTCATTAAGGTGCCGAATGTGGTGCAGCAGCCGGAGAAAGAGAAGGGGGCGGGGATATGATACGGATCGTTATAGCTGAGGACCAGCGGATGCTGCTCGGCGCGCTTGCCTCCCTGCTGGACCTGGAGGAGGACATGGAGGTCGTGGCGCGGGCGAGCAACGGCGAGGAAGCCGTAAGGCTGGTTCATCTTCATAAGCCGGATGTATGCGTGATGGATATCGAGATGCCGGTGCGAAGCGGGCTGGACGCAGCCGAGGAGCTGAAGGGCTCGGGCTGCAAGGTGCTGATCCTGACGACGTTCGCGCGCGCCGGTTATTTCGAGCGCGCGATCAAAGCCGGCGCGCACGGTTATTTGCTGAAGGACAGTCCCAGCGAGGAGCTTGCCGATTCGATCCGCAGCATCGTATCCGGGCGGCGGATTTATGCTTCGGAGCTGGTGGATGACGCATACGGCCAGGAGAATCCGCTTACCGACCGGGAGAAGGAAGTGCTGGGGCTGATCGCGGACGGCAAAAACACGAAGGAAATCGCCAGCCAGCTGTACATCACGACGGGCACCGTGCGCAACTATATTTCCGTGATTCTCGACAAGCTGGGCGTCAGCAACCGGATCGAAGCGATTACGCGGTTCAAGGAGAAGGGCTGGTTCAAGTGACGTATTGTGCGACGCCGGCTTCCGGCCGCTAATGATTATAAGCCCGCAGAAAACGGTTGCATTCGACAGCATTGCATGTTAGTATGGTCTCAATAAATTAATCGATTAATTTTTAGCCGCCGTCTTCCAACGATGACGTTCAAAGGAGAAGGTATGACCAGGATCAAGGATATCGCTCGGAGAGCGAACGTTTCCACAGCCACGGTGTCGAATGTGTTGAACGGAACGGGCAGCGTCAGCGAGAAGACGAGAGCGAACATACTCAAAGTCATCGAAGAAATGAATTATCAGCCCAACCATATCGCCAAAAGCCTGAAAATCAAAAAAACAAAAACAATCGGCGTTATTGTGGAAGACGTCACCTCTTTCAATTCGGCCGAAATTATAGACGGCATCAACGAATATGCGGAAAATGAAGGGTTTTCCTTGCTGCTCACCAACATGCGGGTATTTAAACGGCTGGGTCAGGAATACAAGGATGATGAGGTCGTCAGACAATTGGCTTCCCAGGCGTTCCAGGAAATATTGAACAAACAGGTAGACGGCTTGATTTATGTCGGCGCGCATCCTCGCGACGTAACCCGGATGATCGAGAGCAACGAGCGGATTCCCGTTGTGTACACCTACTGCTACACCTCGCGTGACGAGGATTATTCGGTCAACTATGACGATCATCTGGGCGCCTATGAAGCGACGAACTATCTGATCGAGTCGGGACATCGGCAAATAGCGGTAATCAGCGGGGTTTTCAATTCCAATTCGTCACGCGAACGTTTTAACGGCTATTACCAGGCGATTATGGACAACCGGTTGATGTTCGATCCCGCCCTGATCAAGACAGGGGACTGGGAATTCGAATCGGGCCGCCGTCTTACGGCGGAGCTTCTGGCCGCGGACAACCGCCCTACGGCCATCCTGGCGATGAACGACAACATGGCCGCGGGCGCAGTCAACGCCTGCAAGGAGCGGGGGCTTCGCGTTCCGGAAGACCTGTCGATCGTAGGCTTCGACGACCGTGAATTCAGTTCCTATACCGCCCCCCGGTTGACGACCATGCGGCTGCCGCTGCACGAGATGGGGGCGGAAGCGATGAAATCGGTAATGGACATATTGGCAGGCAATGAAAGCGCTGCAAAAAGCAAAAAACTGAAATGCACGCTTATTGAGAGGCATTCCGCCGCTCAAGCTCCCAAGTAACAGGCAGCAAACCAATTTTTTTTCAGCAGCAAATTAATCGATTAACTTATGCTGCATATTCCGTCCGGGAGGGGATGCTTATCGACAAACAGTGACCGAGCTTGCCGAGCACAAACGGCATACGTTAAGGGAAGTCCGGCAAAGCCGCGAGTTTCCGGTCTTGCATTCAATCCAATTTGAGAGGGGTCAAATTCAATGTCTTTTACGGGTAAACCGGCAAAATCATGGGGCAAGACAGGTGTTGTATTGGCGATTTCCGCACTGGCGGTCGGCTTGTTGAGCGCTTGCGGGAGCAAGGATGCGGAAGGGAATGCGAACGGCGCATCTTCGAATGCGGGAGGCAACGAGGGCAAAACCATTACAATCGCGGCCGAGGCCGGCGGGCCTTACACGGAATTTTACAAAAAGCTCGCGCCTGAGTTTACGAAACAAACCGGAACCAATGTGCAATTTCAGGAAATACCTCACGACAATATGTACGAGCGCCTGGTTACGGAAGCGGCGGCGGGCACGGGCGCGATCGATATTTTTCAGACCGACCAGCCATGGATCGCCCAGTTCGCCAAGCAAGGATTCCTGGAGCCGCTTGACGACCGCCTGACCGAGGAGGAGAAGAAGGAGTTCGCTCCATCCGCTTTGGAAGCGGTGTCTTACGAGGGCAAGATCTATGGTCTTCCTTATCTCGTTCATACGCCGATCCTGTACTACCGCACGGATTTGTTCGAGAAAGCGGGATTGACCAAAGCGCCGGAAACGTGGGATGAATTTCGCGAGTATGCTAAGAAGCTTACCGATAACGCCAACGGCATTTCGGGCACGATCGTGGAAGGCAAGCAAAGCGGGGAGCCTGTCACCCATTTGATGGACAGATTCCTGCAAGCCGGCGGCAAGGTGTTGGATGGCGATAAAGTCGTGGTCGACAGCCCGGAAAACTTGAACGCGTTCAAGTTCCTGACGGGCATTCAGCTGGAAGACAAAAGCAGCCCGGCAGGCGCGGTAAGCTACGACAACGCGGACGCCCACAACATGTTCATGCAAGGGAAAGTGGCGATGATCATGAACTGGCCGTACATGTATACGCTTGCGAACGATCCGGCGCAGTCCAAAGTAGCCGGCAAGTTCGCGGTCGCTCCGCAGCCTGCCGGCGCCGAAAAAACTAGCGCTATCTGGAGCTGGGGGCACGGCATTTCATCCAGCTCCAAAAACAAGGATGCGGCGATGGAGTTCGTAAAGTGGGCGACCAGCCAGCAAGTGCTGGAGCAATTCGGCAAGCAGTTTATCAATCCTGTCGTCAAGCCGGCTGCCGTTGAAGCGTTGAATGCGGACAGCACGATGAAGGAAGAGGACAAGAAAGCGATCGCCGTTATGTCCGAAGCGGTCGATTACGGCCAGAACGTGACGACCACGCCTGTGTTCCCTGCCATTCAGGAACGCCTTGCGCTCTCGCTTTCCAAAATCATGACCGAGCAAACGACACCGGAAGAAGAGCTGAAAGCCGCACAGAAAGATATCGAGGCTATCGTGGGCCAATAACCCCGGCGCAAGCAATCCGGAAGGACTGCATCGCCCCGCTCGCTGCAGTCCTTTTCCGTCGGGCGGACCCTCTATCAAATCAGTACGAGGAGGATACCGCATGTCAGTATCCGCAATGAAAAAAACCGGCAAGCATGACCGGTCCCGCAGGACCGCGGGAATTCTGTTGACGCTGCCCGCCCTGCTCGTCATGGCGGCGACGGTCCTTTATCCGATCCTGTGGTCGTTCAAGCTCAGTATTTATGAATCGCAAGGCATGATGTCCACCGGCGCGTTCGTCGGCTTAAACAACTATTGGAAGGTGCTTCAATCGAGCCAATTCCAAAGCGCGCTTATAAACACCCTTGAATTTGTGTCGGTTACCATTATTGTGGAGCTCATTATCGGCTTCGCGGTCGCGCTGGTGCTCAATAGAAGCTTGCCTGGCACCACGTTTTTTCGGATCATTTTCACGCTTCCGCTTATGATCGCGCCCGTCGTATCCGGCCTGCAATGGAGATGGCTTTTCGCCGACCAATATGGGGTTGTAAATTCGCTGCTCAAGCTTGTCGGCATTGACGGACCGCTCTGGCTGGGCACCGTATGGGGCGCGCGGACGGCGGTACTTATCGCCAACGTATGGCTGGCTACGCCATTCGTTATCCTGATTCTGCTCGCGGCCATGTCGTCGCTGTCAGAGGATTTGTACGAAGCGGCCCGACTGGACGGCGCCAACGCCTTTCAAATCTTCCGCACCATTACGCTGCCGCTGCTGAAGCCGGCGATTCTGATGATTCTGGTCGTTCGTCTGTCCGACGCGTTCCGCGTGTTCGATATCGTCTATATTTTAACTCAAAGCGGACCGGGCGGATCGACGGAAGTGCTCAGCACGTACATTTACAAAAATACGTTTACCGGGTTGAATTTCGGGCAAGGCTCCGCCGCTTCTTTCCTGGTTATGCTTCTGATCATGATCATCAGCTTCGTCTTATTCCGGCTTCTGCGGCCAAGGGAGGATAGAGCCTGATGAATAAAATACGTTTGACGAACCTAGCGGCCTATCTGATCCTGATGCTGATGTCCGTATTCGTTCTGTTTCCGTTCGTTTGGACCTTCTTGACGTCCATCAAGACGGAAGTGCAAATGTTTGCCATACCGCCGGTCGTTGTTCCCGAGCCGCCTACGCTGCAGCACTATCAGGCGATTATCGAAGAAGGCAAATTCCAGTCGTTTATGGGCAACAGCCTGACGGTTGCGCTGGTCAGCACGGTTCTCTCTTTGGCTATAGGGATTCCCGCTTCCTACGGCTTCGCCAAGTACCGATACCGGTTCAGCGGGATGCTGTTTGCCGGCGTAATCGCCACGCGGATGTTCCCGCCGATTGTGCTCGGCGTCCCATTCTTTCTGATGATGCGCCAGCTGGGTTTGATCAATACCGAATTGGCGCTGATCATTACGTATTTGCCCTTGCAGCTCACCTTGGTGATCTGGATCCTGGAAGGCTTCTTCCGCCAGCTGCCGAACGAAATCGAAGAGGCGGCGGAAATCGACGGCCTGAGCACGCTCGGCAAGTTTTTCAAAATCGCGGTTCCGCTGTCGCTGCCGGCGGTGGGCGTTGCCTCGATATTCAGCTTTCTCGCCGCATGGAACGAGTTCATGTTTGCACTGACGCTTACGCGGACGCAGGAGGCCCAAACGATGCCGGTCGGGATCGCGGGTTATGTCACGACATTCCAGACGTTCTGGGGCAAAATGTCGGCAACCGGCATCCTTTACATTATTCCCGTTATCCTGTTCACGATCATCGCCCAAAAAGGGATGATAAAAGGGCTGACGGCGGGAGCGACCAAAGAATAAGAAGGGAAGATCAATTATGCAAAAGCTGTCGTTGAGATGGGATCAAGGGCCTTCCGGCCAAACGCCTTTTTTTGAGTTCTGTGAATCGCAGCAGGAAACCGTGCGGGTTCTCCGCATTCCGCAGCCTGTATGCTTGGACACCTGGCGCGCAGGAGCCTCCAAGGAGGAAATCGCCGAGCATACAGCGGCTTATTCCGTTGTGAAGCAAACGGAGAACGGCTTTCTGTGCGAAGCCGAGCTGGATGCCGGAGGCTCCCGCATCCGGGTCGTGGACGAATGGCTGCAGGCGGAAGACGATACCTGGCAGGTGAACCGGAAGCTGACCGTCCTGCGGGGCGCCGGCGCGTCCGGCTTCCGCCTGCGGCTGGACGTGGTGACCGCGATGCGGGAGGCGACGGATTTTACCGATCTGAAATATTTTGCCCCGCCTGCGCTGTATGACAAGAACGATCTGGACGAAGACGGCCTGGAGGATTATCTGAGCACCCGAAACCTGATGTACCGGGAAGACCGGTTAAATATGCTGGCCGTGCTCGTCTATGATGAGAAGCGCCGAATCGGCATGAGCTTGCTGCGCGCCGACCGGCCGGCGTGGGACGAAGTACCGGACCGGCCGGACAAGGAAAGACTGTTCCTGCAGAAGACGGATATCGGCAGCCTCGGCGTTTGGAAAGCGCCGGTTGAAGGCAGCCAGATGTCGCTCCGCGCCGCTTATCCGTTCTATGAAGGCGAACGCTGCCACGCGTTGTACATGAAGGAGCGCCCGGATTGGGGCTCGTTCTGGCCGGCGGAGACGGGCGAAGCCTTCGAGGTCTCGTACGGCATCCGTGTGGAAACCGCGCCCCTATTCATCGACGCGGTGTGGGGAACCTACACGCGGCGGATGAAAGATCTCGGCTCGACTCCGGTTCCTTTGCCGGCAACCGCGGAGAAGCTGAACGAATACCGACTTGAGGCGCTGGATCGTTACTACATCGAGAAGAGCGAAGAGGAAGACGCGAACAAGCCCGCCGGCTATGCGTTGAACTGCCATCCGCAGAACGGCGTTCAGCTCAGCAACATCATTCAGTTCGGCTTCACCGGACAGAACATTCTGAGCGCCTACAATTCGCTGCGCTTCGGCCTGGACAACGGCGTCCCCGATTATGTGGAGAAAGCGCAAAAGGTCGTCGATTTCTTCGTGGAGAAAGCGCATCTTCCGGAAACCGGCATGTTCTATAACCTGTACAGTGTGGAGAAAAAGAGCTTCGACTTCTGGTGGACCGGCCTGCTGCTTCCGCTGGCCTATGCGGAAGGAGAGCGGCTTCGCGAGCTGATGGGACCGCTCTATGAGCACCGCGAGTTTGTCATTAAAGCGCTGAGAGAGAAGCAGGGCTCCTATCTCCGCTGCATGAACGAGGACGTGCATGCGCTCATGCTGATCTACCGCTTTGAACAGTCGCAGGGCAGAGAAAACAAGGAGTGGCTGGAAGCGGCGAAGCGGTACGCGGAATTCCTGCTCCGCACGCAGGAAGTGGATGGTACTTGGTACCGCGCTTACGATATCGAAGGCAAAGCGATTACCGACCCGCCGATCTGGTTCGGCACCACGGTCTACGAGCAGAAGTCGTCGACGGCCACTTCCATTCCGCTGCTGATCGAGCTTTATGAAATTACCGAAGACGAGCGTTATCTGGAAGCGGCCAAGAAAGCCGGACGTTTCGTGCGCGAAACGATCGTGAAGGGCATCAAGTTCAACGGCGGCATTCATGACAGCATCTATGCCAAAGGGCAATTGATCGATAACGAAAGCATCTACTTCCCGATGATCGGCTTGCTCGCCTTGTACAAGGCGACCAAAGACCAATATTTCCTGCAGGGCGCGCATGACGCGGCCAAATTGAACGCTTCCTGGACCGTGCTGTGGGACGTGCCGCTCCCGCCGCAAAGCACGCTCGCCAAATTCGGCTTCCGCAGCACGGGCATCGGGGCTTGCGACACGCCGGGCGCGGGCTATGTCCATCCGTTCGAGCTGTCGGGTGTGGCGGAGATGGTGGAGATCGCGGTATTGACCGGCGATTACGATATGCTTCGCGTAGCCGAATTGCTCTGGCACGGCTGCAACCAGACGGTGGCTACCCCCGAGAAGGATTGGGGCTACGCTTATACCGGTCTGCAAGAGGAAGGTTACCTGATCAGCTGGTGGGCATGGGACGACCCGATGTTCGGCGATACCGGCTTCGGACAGCGCTGGAAAGGCGAGGGCAACAAAACCTGCTTCCCCTGGATTCCGGCCGTTGCCGTCCATTGCTACTGGAAGCTTTACGACATGTTCGGAACCGCGGACTTCAACGCGATCCGGGAGCAGATTTCCGCACGGCAGGGCGTTGCGAACTAGGCGAAACGGGCGCGCCGCGCCGGCAGGCGGCGGCTGCGTCCGGATATAGACATATAAGGCAGGAGTGAGCCTATTGGAATCCATCAACAATGCCGCATTTACTCTTCAAGTGTCGGATCGGGGCTTTATCGATAAATTGCTTATTAACGATGACGCGAACAGCATGAACTGGGTGGTCGATCCGGCCTATATGGAAGAAGTCGGGTACCCGGACGAGGATAAATTATTCGGACACTTCGATGTGACAGCGGGCGGCAAGGAATACGGCAGCATATCCGTGCAGCCATTGCTGACGCGGACCGGCCCGAACGGGAGGACACTGAGCCTCGCTTACGCTTTCGACCGTTTTGACGTTCGGATCGCCTATGATCTTGAATCGGACCAGGCATCGCTGCGCTGGCATATTTCGCTCCATAACCGCAGCAGCGAGGAGCTGGCCGTCGACGAGTTTCATGTCTGGTCCGCGCTTGCTTACATCATGTACCGCGATCCGGATGTGAGGCGGAACATCAGCCAGTCGTGCGCCGCCTTCCCTTCCATCTCCAGCGGCTTCAGCAAAATCGCGGCCGTGCGGAGAAGTGGGCAAGGCCCGCATCTGGGCGTATATGCCGTCAAGGGAGTCACGCGCTCGGTAGGCACGTACTGCCGTTTCGAGAACAACTTTTTCAAGAACGTGTCTCCTTCGCTCGACGGCATCCTGTTTCACAAGCTTGTTTTGGCGGGAACGGGCAGCGACGACCCGCGGGCCACGGCTTCCGACTGGATTTACTGCCCGGACGGCGCGGAGCCTCTTGTCTTGCAGGCGGGCGGCACGGCGGAGTGGGAATATATTATGCTTCCGTTCGCCGATGAGCGGCAGTTTTACGAGAACGGCTTGCGCCTCGGCCATCCGCTCGTCGAATACAGTCCGGCCGCCGTCGCGGGCGGCACTTTCCAAGCCTTATTCCACCTTCCCGAAGAGCGCAACCTGCGTGCGGTTTGGATAGAGTCGAACGAGGGCGGGCGACTGCTGCGCACCGATGCGTCCGGACTTGTGAAACGCACGGATAACGGCGGCTTTGAGCTCGTCGCGCCCATGGCGCACCCCGGAGAGCGCAAGCTGGTCGTTGAACTGGATAACGGGAAAACCGATTTCGTCGTGTTCAACGTCATGGAGCCGGCGAAGGAAATGATTGAAGCCCGCGCCGATTATATTTGCCGGAATTTGTACCAGGATGAGAACGCCGCAACGCCGCACGTCTTCCTGCCGCTGTCCAACCAGGGCGAATCGCTGGGCAAGCTGAATCTGGTTCTGATGAAAAACCTGATGGGAACCTATGATGCGGACCAGGTGCGGAAGGTCGAGAACAGCGCCGTTCTGTATATGAAAACGAAGTGGTTCGAGAACGGGGATTTCTATCGTCCGGCCAAGCTGTACGGGGCCGGCGATTTTTACCGGATCATCGATTTCGATTACGTTGCGCACGTGTATTATCTGCTGTCGAAATTTCAGCCCGGCCAATTAAGGCATGCGCGGCCGGACGATTACCTGAAATGGGCGGCTGAAGTGATGATCGTCCGACTCGACGAGAAGCTGCATGAGGACGACCGCGAGAAAAAGGAAACGCAAATGCTCGGGGTTTACATTTTATTTATCAAGGACCTGCTGCAGGATTTGGCCCGGCGCGGTATGGCCGGCCTGCACGAACGGCTGTCCCGCCTGTGGACGGACGCCGGGGAGCGGCTGCGGCTGGAAACCGGGCAGTACAAGGGCGCGGTCACCGAGCATTTTTACGATAACGCGGGGTTCGGGCCGACCTGCGAAGCGCTTTGCTTGCTGGGACATAAACCGGAAGCGCAGCGTTACGGCGAACTGTTGCTTGCCAACATCGGCTTCAGCAACGATTTCCGGGCGCAGAACCCGGACCGCTGGTGGGAATCGTTGTCGTATATGATCCATTCGCTGTGGGGCGGCATGGTGTCCGCTTCCGCGCTCGTCGCTTACGAGCACCTGCGTGACCCGGAATATCTGAAAGCCGCTTACCGTGCGGCTATGCCCGTATTCTACTGCTACGATTGGCATGCGACGGCAACCGGCAAAAAGCTGGAGCGCGGTCAGGCCGCTTCCACCTACAGCGTGGCGGGACCCAACCTCAATCGTCCGGATTTGTCACGCAATCGGTTCGGCCAATCCGTATTTGCCGAGGACGGCGGATTGTTCGCCGAGCTGTTCGGCAACGCTTCCGGCGACGATTGGGACATGGGCGAGGAGCTGGCCGCCTATCTGGCAGGCTTCGGCACCAAGACGTTTCTTTATTACCAGGACGGCGAAGTGCGCTGTGTCAACGGTGAAATCGTCAAGCGTGGCGACCGGTACGAGGTGACCAGTTATGCCGCCTATCCGAGAGAATTTCATTTTTATGAGGCGAACGCTTCTTTCCAGGCCGCACCGGGCGAGGAAGTGCGGACGGTGGTGTTTGAGGATGGACGATTCAGCCATCCGCTGCTGAACGTTAAGGGAAATCAATAAGCCGGCGGGAAGACAGCTTGGGCGGTTACATGACCCGTCCGGCTGTTTTCTCGTATCCGACATTGCCGAAAGAGGGATGAAATATGCAGCTGCAAGCCGGACGTTTTGCAATCGGTGAGCTGAAGGACGGGGAACGGGCACTTTTGCCGCATGGCGGAAGCGTGGAACGTCGTCGATTCGTTGACGGGAAGGGCGGCGAGCTGACGATTCTGGCCGTCGATAACGGGCAGCTCGGCATAACCGTTCTGTCCGAGAGAGGAATGGAGATCGGCGAAATCCGGCTCGGCGGCGAGCTCATGAGTTGGAACCGCGACATGAAGCATCTGCTGCATCCGGACCATGTCGACCTGCGGGAGCGGGGCGGCACTGGGTGGCTGGACGGATTTTACTCGGCGGTGGCGTCGATCGGGCCCGAACTGTTCGGAACGCCTGGAGAGGGCTACACGCTGCACGGGACAAGCTCCTATTCTCCGGCCGATCCGGAATCCGTCTCGGTGAGCTTCGATGAAGCGGGGGTTACCGTCACAGGTCGGGTCGTATGCATGGGGTATGAGAGGGAGCCGGTTTTTGAGAAGACCGTTCGAACGTTTTCCCGCTGGAACTCCGCCGTCATGCTGAGAGAAGAAACGACCGTCAACCTGTCCGGCTCGGACCGAACGCTTGACGACGGCCATCATATTCAATTATGCGGGCCTTATCTGCACGAAGGCGGACGCTATGTGCTGCCGACCGCGAAGCGGCATATGCTGCTGCGGGACAGCGCGCCCCCGGAGGACGATCCGCTGCGGATTCCCGCCCTGCGGGACGGCAAGCGGCCGATTCGCTGCTACCAATACGTGCCTGAGCCGGTTGCCGGTTTGGAGCGGATCGGGGAGATCGCTTCATACCTACCGTCAATGGACAACGAAGTCGGCATGACAGCCGAAATGATCGTGAACGACGCCTTCGATGCGGCGGCTTTCGTGATCCGGCCGCTTGACTGTTTCCCCAGGTCTCTGATCGCCAAGGAAATCGGCGAGAGCTTCCTGTTCGCCTTCGAGCCCTGCCGCACCAGGCCGAACCGGATGTCGCAGAAGCATGCGGACGGCGAAGCGTTCGTGCTCGCGCCCGGCGCCGCCAGCCGTACCGCATGCCTCATCGGTGTGACGCGCGATAAAGCTGTGATCGGAGATTTGGAGGAGGTTATAGTGAAACGACAATAATGGACTAATCCGTCACAGCCGGAGAATGTCGGTGGATTTCATCCAAGAAAGCCCCCGTAATTCTGGGGTGATGAGATTCGTTTGGTCTGAATCCAATGGCCTGGTCAGAACTTTTTATCACAACAAATGCTGCAATAATTCTTCCTTTAGCTCATAATAGCGGATACTGCCGCCCCTCGCGATCGGGGTTAGCCAACCTTTGGCTGCCAAGGCTTGCAGCCATTTGCGGGCGGTTCTGAAATCAACGTCCAGTTGGTCGCATACATCTTTCGGACGGACGGGTTTGCCAAGGTGCCAACACAATCGCAGAACTTCTTTCTCAATCAAAAAGGCCGGTTTCACGGACGAAGTACGCAGTAAATAGGGACTCATCACCAACCGCAGGAGCATCCGGCAATTTTCCGGACGATGCTGAAGGTCGTCGATTGAGAAATGCAGCATTTTCCACCCCATACCGGTGAGAAAAGTATCGCGATTCAACGAGTAATTGTGTTTCTCGCGATCCATGTCTTTCACATGGGACTGGAAGCCGTCACCCTCGATTCCAAATTGTCCGAAAGGAGGCAGAAATGCAAAATCGATAAATTGCGACTTGCGGTTCCAATCGTAGATTTCGTATTCGGGATGCAAGTCGTTCAGATTGCCGAACACCGGCCACCATAGGTTCTGGAGGAGCAATTTTTCCCCAAA